>JAZROS010000132.1:0-37514 GCA_045648825.1 Clostridia bacterium
AATTTTATCCTGTGTAAGATAGTCAACAATTCTGTCGCCAAGCTTATCAATTGCTGTAAGTGTGTTGCAATTGTATGTCTGCATATCGAATCTGTTCTGAAGGTTCATCTTTTCGAGGTCACAGCAACAATCGGAAATCTGTTTAGAAATATTCCAACTGTTTCTCTCATTGCCGTAAGCAACATCTTTAATTTCGCCCTTAATACCACAGCAACAATCAGCCAACTGTGTTTGTATTGCATTTGTGTTCTGCAATGCCTGATATCCAAGTGTGCAGATTGCATTATCAACTGAACGGAAATTGTTGTTAAGTGTGTTTGTCAACTGGAACGTGCTATCACAGATACCATTGTTAATTCCGTCGAGTTTTCTTTCGATAGTTGCAAAGTCAGTAGCAAGTACATAGTTTTCGCCTACGCCACTACCACCGCCGTAACCTCCACCGAAGCCACCGCCAAAACCTCTACCGCCATAACCGAACAGAAGAAGAATTACAATCCAAGCCCAATCGTTTCCGAAAAAGCCATTGTTACCATAACCGCCACCATTAGTTGCATCTCTACCAACTGCGTAGCCTGTTGCGAAATCATTTGAATTATCCATCATATTTTTTCATCCTTTCATAAGAATAAATTTTATATGTTAAATCGTGTGCACCCGATTATAACCGTGTTAAATATCTTCGCCCATTGCCTGAACTACTTGCTGTGCTATTTGGGAAAATCTGTTGAAATCCTGTTGCGACATTCTTCCTGTCTGCAAAAGTCTTTCTACTTCCTGACGAGGATTTCCATTAAATTGATTTTTGAAATTTCTTGCTTGCTTTATAAGGTCAGCCATTGGGTTTGATTGTTTACCCATCATATTGAACAAAGGATTTGACATAGTTTATTCCTCGCTTTCTTTTGTTTTTTTGCTTATTGTTTTCGCTTTTTCTACAACAGGGTGTGAGAGTTCTTCATACTTTGCCGTTAAATCGTCAATTTTGCCTTTTAAATCATTTATTTGTTCTTTTGTGGCAAATTTATCACCGCAAGTACATTTGTGCGTTGTAGGCTCGTTTTTATCCTTTTCTGTGCGTTCTGTAAAATCATATATCTGCATTGACGGAACACCCTGTGCATTCGCGGTTTTGATATAGAATGTTTTGTTGTTTTTATCCCACAATACAACAGAATTATTTGGAGCGACAGGGTATGCACTCGCTTCATTTTCATTTAAGACAAAAAGCATATCATTTGTCGGTTGTGTCTGAATAAACGGTGTAGGTGTCTGCATTGGCATCTGTTGCATTGTTTGTTGAACAGGAATTTGCTGATTTGTCTGCATGTTTGACATATCCTGTTGTGGTATTGATGGATTATAATATCCCATCGGTCTTGAATATGGTGCATAATAAGGTGTATAAGCCATAATTTAATTCTCCTTTTTATAGTAATAAATTGGTACTTCTCCGGAACTATCCCAACTATCATACAAAACATTGTCGATAACACAAACTGCGTGACTTCCTGTGCCAATAACATATGTTCCACGTGAAACATTTTGGCAAAAATCTTTTATTGTGTAACATTCGGGGCAATCATTTGAAACAATTTCCCTTGTGAATCCTTTTGATTTGAGGTAAGCATTCCAAACCGCGTTGCTTGAACCCCAATCACCCATAATATAGCCAAGCAAAGATAATTCAATGTAAGTTTCTTCCCAAGATTGGTTTAATGCTTTTGATATTGCTCTTATAACACAATCTCCCACTCGCTTATTTTTAATTGGATTTGGGTTATAATAACTATACATTTTCTTTTTTCCATTCCCATTTCAACATTCCGTCATTTATCAATGCCACAATGGTTGCATAAGCCGTTATAAAATCAAGGTCTTTTAGGTCATTATGATTTTTAATATACTGTGATATGTTCAAAACAATCAACTCCTTTATGGTCAAAATATAACATAAAAAAAGACAAGAAGCCTTTCAACTTCTTGTCAATTTCTTGTCAATATTAAATTACTTTTTTAACTTTCTTTGTAATACTTTTTATCCGTCTTGATACTGTACTTTCCGACATATTCAATTCAAGTGATATCGAAATAATGCTTTTGCCTTTTCGTCTTAAATCAAATACCGCTATTTCATCTTCCGTAAAAGGACATTCGGAAAGAAAATATTCATATTCAGTACGGGTAAAGTCAAATTTGTTCAGCGGAAATCACTTCCTTGTTGCTTTGCCTTTGGCATTTCCATTTTTCTTTTTACGGACTTTCTTTTTAACGGTTATCTTCTGCCCCATTTAATATATCACCATTTTCTCCGATATAATTGTTTACTCCTTCTCCGTCTTGCTCAACAATCATTTCATAACTTTCAAAATCATATTGGTATAAATACCACACAAACCCGCCAATAGTTGCAAGCCACATTGAAAGAATAACCATACAAGCAATGAACCATCTTTTTGCCTGTGCTGAATATCCTTTTAATAATTCCATTGCAAAGCTGTCTGTTTTTGTTTCGTGAGTTCCGCAAGAATTACAAGTTTTGCTCATTTTTATACACCTCATTTGAAATTAAAATACAAAAATGCTACTATGCCTGTAATTATACACCCAAGAACCGCAGTTGTCAACCAATTGTTAAATTTTAAACCACTTTTGGTTTCGCTTCGCATTTGTTTTATTTCATTTGCCATAAGGTCAATGCGTTTGTCATCGTTGGCAAATTTAGAATTAACTTGTTCCTGCTTATCATTGCAATCATCTATTTGCACAAAGATATTTTTGCACTCAGCAATGACCTCTTTTTTTATAGCCGTTATTTCTTCGTGTGTCAATGCCATTACTTATCCTCCGATATATTTGTCTTGTTGTTTTTTTGAAAATAGCTTGTAAATACAGAACTTGCAATTGAAACAAAAAGAGTTTTAATCGCTTCATCTTCAATCTGTATGTTAACAAATATAATTGTAACAAGTGTTACTGCAATTAGAATTGTCAAAAGGCTTTTCAAATCAAATAAGTTTTCAATCTTTTTAAGCATTATAAAGTCCCCCTTAAATAATTCGCCATTTTATAACACAACCAATAAATATCTTCGTCATCCTTGCATTTTTGCAACCATTTGTCAGTTTCGTTCAAAATCCTTTTATTTGAAAGTTCCCAAACAATGTCCTTTGTATCTCTTAATGGTTCGTTTTTGCATTTTGTTGTTATTCCTAAATGCTCACATACACCATCAAAAATAGCTTCTGCAAATTCATCTGATTTATTGTCTAAAAGATATGCTTCTTGTGGGTTGGATATAAACGCCATTTCAACAAGAATAGCAGGCATATTGGTATGTTTAAGAACGGCAAGGTCAGGTCTTTCTTTTATGCCCCTGTCAGTCATTCCCAAATTTCTCACAATAGAATCATTAACCTTTTCTGCAAGTTTTTCAGCTTTGCCGTGTTTGGCATATATGAGTGTTTCTGTCCCCCTTGCAGAAGGTTGAATAAAAGAATTGGTATGTATCGAAATAAAATAGTCGCAGTTGTTTTTGTTTGCTATTCTATATCTTTCATTTACCGCTTCTTTTTCATTTGTGCCGATGTTTGTGTGCAATGTTGGTCTTGTCATAACCGTTTCAACGCCAACCCTCTGCAATAATTCATTCAATTTTTGAGCAATTACAAAAGTGACATCTTGCTCTCTCAAACCATTTCTTTCTGCACCTGTATCAAATCCTGAATAGTTATGTCCTGCATCTATACAGATTTTCATATTATTCACCTTTAATATCTTTCATAAGTTCTTTGATTTCATCATATTTCTTTTCTTCGGTAAGTTCAACAACTTTTCTGATGTTATCAAAATCACCCTTGTTATAAAGATAAGAAATATCTTCATAAGATTTTGTGTAAATTTCAAGAGCCTTTACCATTGCATCATTATCTTCACCCTCGTTGATAAGCATTCTCTGTGCAACGCCAATGTCGACATTTTCTGCTTTTGCTTTTTTCATAATCTTTTTAATTAATTTAAACATAGTTTATTCCTCCGTATTTTCAATATTTTCATTTTGTTTTGCTTTTATTTTTTTGTATTCCTCAACAGATATTTCGTGAAATTCTGAAGCTTTTCTGTCATCGCCAAGCGTTAATATTTTGCCGAAAATTTCACCGTCTGTTAAAATCATATTTTCACTTGCATAAATCTCATTCATACAATCACCTCTAAATCTCACTTATTGTAACTCCGCTCGGTTTCAATGCTTTTACTTCATCCCAAGTCATGCCATTTGGGAACACCGCATTATTCACCGCCTTTTGTGAAAGTGTTAAAGTTACACCACTCGCGGCAGAATAAAAATGGGTTACGGTATCATAAATGCTTTCACCATCCAAATTTTCACAATCAGACATATCTAAATTCTGCCCGATTTCTCCACCCCATCTTACATGAACAAGATTTCTATCAAAAGTAAACCAATTTGTGAACAATTGGTCTTTATTTACGGTTATCTTTTGAATTTTTCTTAACATACCGCAATTGTTGAATACATACAAAGAACCTGATGTAATGACAATCTCGGTAAGGATTTCTTCAATATAGCCGTTTGCTCTAAACATACTGTTCCCGCCATTTGTTCCATAAATACCACCTGCCGATGAAGCTAACCCTGTACCTAATATCGGGTATTTAGCTTTTAAAACAGGAAATGGATATGCATCATAAGCAAAGAAATATGGGTAAAATATTCTGTTGCCATAGTTCTGTATAATGTCCCAATTATGGTCAATCCCTGCACTATAAACTTCATCAATTTTACTTTCAAACTGCGAGGGTGCAATCAAATCTTGATTTCCCAAAAAAAATCTTATTTCGTCAGCAATAGGCTTGGTTAATTCACTTAATAAACTCATACAGGAACCTCCCAACTATCCAAAATGGATGTCCTTATACTATCATCAACATATTTCTTGATTACTTTGTTTTGAACAGGGTTGGTTGATGTATCAGACATTTTATCATCAACTGTTATTGAACCACCTGCTCCACCGCCGCCTGTTCCATTTTCTTCAAGTTCGATTACTGCCCTTGCTATTTCGTTGATTGGTTCAACTGTTAAATCACTGCCACTATCAGGAATACCCTCAATTTTATTTTCAAGGTCTTGCCAAGTATCTTTTAATGCCATATTTTAACACCTCTATTCTATTTTAAACAACGAACTATCAATTACATTTGCTCTTATATATACATTCATTTTAAACGTAGAAGGTGAAGAAGCGGGATATAAATTTTCGATAGTTATATAAATTTTATCACCCTTTGCGACTTCTACATCCCAATAATATTTCAAGTCATCATTTTTCGGTGAAACTGTTGCAGAATGAATAACCGTGTTATTTTTCCACACACTAATCGTGGCGGTTTGCACACCATTATTATTATTAGCTGATGTTTCATAACCTACAGAAATTTTGCCTGATGTTTTTGTGACAAATGTCGATGTAGTTTTATTTGTTGGATTAAGATTTATTGTCGTTTCATTACTAAACAAAATAGCTCCGTTTGAATTAGGATAAAATCTTAAATTTTTCTTTATTCTTTTTTCTGTCAAGAATAAAAGCTTCCAATCCATTACTTAACCACCTCGCTTATAACATTGCCATCTGCATTGATTTCTGTTGTTTTTGTTATTGTTTTTTCACCTTCAAAAACTTCAACAACTGTGATGCTTCCATCTTCATTTTCTGTTACTGTTGTTGTATAAACAGAATTGTCATCTTGATTTGTTTCTGTAATAATTGTTACATTGCCGTTTTCAATAATATTTGTTTGAGAATTTTTGAATCCTTGCACCGCCATCATATTTTCACGATTTATGGGTGTTCCCTCAACTGTTGCATCTTCTGCATTTTCTATTGTTACGGTTTCTGTTGTGCCGTTTTCATACTTTATAATTTTTTTACCCGAAGAAACTCTATCTATAAAATCTTTCAAAATATCACTCCCCACATTCAAATTCGCCACAAAATCTATAATCAGCTTTTACATTGCTTATCATAACATCAAGGTCATAAAGGATTTTTTCAAGAGCATTTATATCGTTGTAATGATATGATACAGGCGATGTGTTTGGTGTGTTTTTATACACGAAAAATGCTTGTCTTAATACATTCGTGTTGTCAAGTATTCGCTGAAACTCATCAACATTGAATATATCATTTTCGCCCCATACCTTGTTTGTTATCGGTGTGTTCCAATACCCCATATCATTGAAAAGGTTTTTTAATTCTTCTTGCTTGGTTTCAATGCGGTTAAGGGTATTATATGTGATTGTACCCTTTTCAAGTGTTGCAATTTCACTTTCTGTCAATTCTTCGGGGTTTATTGGTTGCATTGTAATAGGGTCAAATTTTACCTTTTCATTCCTTAAACGAATGGCGGTGTCAACATCGTTTTGAGTTCTATCAAAAATCACTTTAACACCGCCTCTTTTACAATAATATTTCCGTTAAGATTAAATGATTGTTTTATCAATCTTCCACTAACAACACCAAGATATTCCGTTTCTGCCTTTATATTTTCGCCTACATTGACTTTTTCATCATATGTAATAATATTAGGGTATTTACCGCCATATTTCAATCCTGTACCGTATTTTAAGCCTGTACCATATTTATATGGCTCTCCATACTGAATGTGTTTACCCTCAACGATTTTTAAATTCGTTGTATTGGTCTTTATAAGCCAATTATAACATTTTTCAAGTACATTGTCAATGTTATATTGTGAAACAAGTGTAGCGGAATCAATCGCTACCACTTTCTCAATTTCGCTTGATAATACAACAGGATTATTTTTTCTTCTTGTTTGTGTTGTGTGGTTGTATTTATAACCTGCAAGAGAACAATTTCCCGTTACATTTAAAACCGCAAAATTTGTTCCGCTTTTTACAATCGAACCGCCTGAAGAAATTTGCAAATTGAAACAAGGCTCTGAAAAAACAATAAATATATTTTCTCCCTTTTCTCCTGTTTCGGTATTGTTGAACAATTCAATCATTTCTTCGCTTGGTGTGTAATTGTGAACTGTCACTTCAACTCCTGTAACCGTTTCTTCATCAACAAAATTCTGCCCTTGCATAATTCGATTGAGTGGTACTGTCTGCTTGATATCTTCTTCAAGAGTAAACACCTTTACAACCTCACTATTGCTTGTATCAACAACCGCCTGAATAGCAAAAGCCACTTGCATAAGAGCATCACGGCAAGTCGTGAATGGGATATATCCTGTAACTGTTGCATCTGCAAAAACATCATCAATGCTATACGGCACTTTTGCAACTGTAAAAATATCAGTCAAAAGTTCAACTGCATTTTTGTTGGTATAAATACCGCCATAATATGGTATGCTATCAAGCAAACCGATATAATCTTCACTTTGTATACTCCACAATCTTTTTGCCTTGCGTGTGGATTTTTTAACAAAGGTAGTTGCTTTTAATTCGCCATTAAAATACACGCTCAAAGGTTGTTTTGCCTGAAAAGAATATTCCATATCGGTTTTACTGTCAAGGGTAAAATCTGCCGTATTTATGCTTATCTGTGTGCTTATAGGGTCTATCTCTTGTATAAGTTTAACCCCTCGCAACTCATCGCCATAAAAGAATGTGCCATATCCATAGTCAATTACACGCAATTTAAGGCGGTTTTTAGGCATATTTAATGAATAGAATGTAATTACTACCTTGTTATAATTTTCAACGAAATTACGGCAAAAATAGAACGCATTATCGGGGTTATATTCTTTCTCGTCAAGTGTTGTTATGCCCTCGTCTGTTATTCGCAACCATTTTATGCCTAATCTTGTAGGGTGTATGCCGTTGTAAGTGTCAAAAGTTAAAGTCAAGCCTTGCGAAGAATACTGACCTGCACTTTCCAATTCCAAAACAATAGGCTCTGTAAATGTTCCGTCATCGTTGCTTATTTGTTCGCTCCACAACCCCAAATTTGCTTGTTCAGGTACAGACGGAAATGCCTGAGCCGTTCCGTCTAATACTACTGAAAACAATTCACAAGGGTTTGCATAATTCGGGAAATTAAGGTTATATTGTTGTAACTGTGCAAGTGTGTCAAATTCGCTTTCGCTTGCAGATGGAATAAAATTTTCCTTCGCTTCGGGTGCGACATCTCCATATCTTATTGCTACGCCTTTATTGTTCATTCGGGTAACACCTGTGCGGACATAGGCACTATATTTACGGAAAATTTATCCCAATATACCTTTCCTGTTTTGGTGTCAATGCGTTTCAATGCTCTTTCGCCCTGTGATACATAAGCCACAAAAGGTTTATCCCATAACGCTTGATTATGCACTATGTTTACCTCTATGCCGTCATATCGTGGAACTGCAAAGAAATTAAATAAATCATCATATTGTTTGTCATACCCTTGCTTTCTCGCAAAAGTGATTTTGTAATTAAAGAATGTGCCGAGAGGGTCAAGTGTCATTCCTGCACCCTGCGACATTGTTCTGCCTGTATTTTCGCTATACAAGATTGAAAAACTTTCGCTTATTTCCGTAACAAGTACATCCCAAACCTTGCCACCAATTTTTACATATTCCATTACGCAATCACCAACCTTGTACCAATTCTACGATTTTCTCTGTTTCCCTGTTCGACAACTGCCCTGCCAAATTCTCTGCCGTCAATTTCAAGCACTACTTCGGTGTTTCCACCGCCATAATTTGCGTTTCCTTGTAATGCAATATTGAATGCATCAACAATAGTCTGCAACGGTGCTTCAATGTTTACACCTTGTTTTTGGTCACCTAACACGGCAAGAAACTCACGATTTGGCGGTATTACTGCACCTTGTGCAAGTCGAGGGATTTTTATTTGATTGAAATTAAATCCCCATTTTTGACCACCAATTACTGGAACCCAATCAGGAACATCCCAAGACAATGTATTTATTTTTTCTATGACCCAATTTATGCCCTTTTCAATAACACCAATAAGACCATTTATTGCTTTTTTCCCTAAATTCGCCCACCATTCACCTGTAAACACAGGGGCGATGTTTCTGTTCCAAAAATCTTTAACTTTCTGCCATACTTCTTTTACTTTATCAACAATAAAATTCCAATTCAACGCAACTGTTGCCGCCAATGCTCCACCACCTGCGACAATCAATCCTAGTGCAAGAGGAATACCAACGCCTGTAAATAGAAGTATGATACCTAAAACAATTAGAGCCAAAGAAACGCCCACAATCAAACCAGAATTATCTTTTATAAAACCTGTTATGCTGTCATATATATAATTCCAATTCAATGCGACCGTTGCCGCCAACGCTCCACCACCTGCAACAATTAAACCTATTGCAAGAGGAATACCAACGCCTGTAAAGCATAATATAATACCTATTATAAGCAACGCAATAGAAACTCCTACAATCAACCCAGCGTTATCTTGAAAAAATTTTGTTACTTGCTCTGTTACATAATTCCAATTCAATGCAAGTTCAGCAACTAAACCAACTGCACCTACAACAATCATTCCTATTGACAAAGGTGTAACAATACCACAAACGCAAAGCACGATACCAAGTACAAGCAACGCACCGCTAATAATAGCCAATACGCCACCAACCCAACCTTGTAATGCTTCTTTTACTGCATCAGGATATAATGCTATTTCTGTTGCAAGTCCTACCGCACCTGTTACAACAAGCCCTATTGATAAAGGCGATATTTGACCAAAACATAAAAGTATAATACCTATTGCAAGCGTAAATCCTGAAACAATAGTAATTATTCCGTGTAATGTTTTTTGTGCTTCACTTCCCAATTTATTTGCCGCAACTTGTGCCATTCCAACTGCTAAAACTCCTGCACCTGCAATAATCATTCCAAGTGCCAAAGGTTGTGCAGACGGAACTTTTAACAAAAGCACAATACCTATTGCAAGAATAAAACCGCCAACAATAGCCATAATTGATGAAAATTGTTCTGCAATTCCTAAATCAGCACCACCAATAGCCGCCACAGAAACGCCCATAGCAGAAGCACCTGCAATAATAAATCCAATACCCCAACCAATATGACCATTAAATATAAGCAATACCCCAAGTGCAACCATAGCACCGCCTACAATTCCCATAATCGTTGCCAACATTGTGCTAATACCATCTTCTTGACCGCCTGTGCCACCGCCGCCTGTCAAACCTAAATCAGCAACACCACCGCCAACTGCACCTGCTCCTGTATCTCCGCCGCCTGTGGCATTTGATGATAAAATCTGTATCTCATCAAATCCTGCAAGGGATTTTTTTAATTCTTTATTTGTACCTTTTACTGCATCGGTTAAGTCATTTTGATTATCAACTGCACCGCCGATTGATGAAGAAATACCCTCTGTACCTTCAATAGTCTTTCCTGTAATTCCCGCAATGGCTCTCAAGCCTGCGGTTATAATATTCATAATCTGCGTTGCAACTCTTAAAACAGGCAATAAAACTGTATTTACAAACTGTCCCCAAGTTGCCTGCATATCTTCATAAGCCGCACGATATTGTTGTCTTGTAAACGCAGAAGTTTGTGCTACTGTTGTTCCATATTTATTTGTGGATTGTTCCAATATTGCAAGTGTTCTGACTTGTGATTGTTCATAAGCACTTAATTGTTGCCAACTTCTTCCATCTGCAATACGCTTAAAAGCATCTGTAATTTCAATGGTTTTTATGTTTACATTTATGCCTAAATCTTCGATAGCTTCTGTATTACCAAGCAAACCTGAACGGACACGTTCCGCAACATCTTCAACGGTTCTTCCTGTTTTACTTGCAACTACTGCCGTTTGATTTAACAACGAATTTGTTAAATGTGCATTTGTTTCTTGGTCTGCCCATACTGACAAAAGGTTTCCATAAGTGGCAGAAACAGATGCCGCCATACTTCTTGACAATCCTATTCCTCTTGCATTTGCATCTATAAAATCGCCTACTGTTTGACTTGCTTCTCCATAAATATCAATTAATCGTTGAACATTTGCTTCTTGTTGCGTTGCCATTTCTCCTGCTTCACGACTAAAATTTATAAATGCACGCAAACTTAATAAACCTAAAATTTGTCCTGCAAGCCCTTTAAGGTAAGTTCCTAATTTTTGAAAAGTATTCTTAATTGAACTGCCTACTTTTTGGAATCCTGTTCCAATTTGTGTGCCAACCTTCCCCAAATAAGTTTTTACCTTGTCAAAAGCGGTTTTAATAGAATTTGTTCCCTTTGTAATTCCGCTTTCATCTATTTTGATAGTAAGAATAATGCTACCATCGCCACCCGAAATAGCCATAAACAATCAACTCCTTTCTACCAATCGGAGTCAAGCCATTCTTTCTCCTCTTCGGTAAGATTTTGAGGTAAATCTATAATTTTACGATTTTCTTTATAAAAATCTTGTTCCCACTTTTCAAGTGGTTTTCCTTTTTGCTTTTTGCTACGGATTGACACAATATTTGAAAAGGTACATTCTCCAATTTCCATATAAGCACCGATAAAATCCCACCAATGCGTATAGTGATTAGCATCTCGCACACTATACCCAAGCACACGGCTTATAGGTGGTGCTAATTGTGTAAAATCGTGTTGCCAATCCATAAGTTGAGGTTTTGGTATTTGCTCTTGTGTGGTTTCTTCTTCGCCATTATTTATAATTTTCATCATTTCTTTTACGGCGGTTTCAAAATCGGTACAACCTGTCAAATCCTCATAAAAAATAAATAACGCACATCTTATGCGGTTTTCCATTTCTAATTCAATATCATTTAATGCGGTTATGACATCAAGCACAACACGGTAATCGCATTTATTCCGTATTGCATATTCTTTTCCGTCTATTTTAACGGATATAGGTAAACTCCACATCATTTTGCGTATTTGTTAAGATGCTTCGCCATTTTCTTTTCAACTTCTGCATTTGACTTATTGATGTTCTTCTGTATTTCAGGAGTAATAGCCGTTAAGAATTGCATAATAAAATATTCTCCATTTACAACGGCAAAAGGTGAGCAATGCTTAAATACAACACTTGAAACATCACTACCAAAAGCAAAATTCAATTCTTCAAAAATAATTGTCTTTGTATCTTCAACAATTTTTGCAGTCTTTTCTGCTCTTTCGGTAATTGCCTTTGACTGTTCATCTGTCAAATTTATAAAGTCGTTAAGGTTTTCAATTTCAACCGCTTCACCTGCGTTTGTAAGTTCAAAATCTTCAAACTTCATACTTTCAATTCTTGCAGAAATTTTGTCCTTTGCAGACATCAATCTTGTCGCAAGGTCAGGGTCATTCGGGTTAAAATAAATGCAATCTTTATCCCCATTATCAAACTCAATCGGGAACGCAACTTTACCTGTACTTAATTTCATAGCCATATCAAAAAATACCTCCTTAAATTAAATATACCGCCCTACCTAATAGGGCAAGGCGGTATGTGTGTTTGTGTTGTTATGCGGCACTATCAGGTGTGAATGTAATTGTTTCACCGTCAACCTTTGGCATTGTGCCTGTTGTGGTCTTGTTTGCATAGTGAATGTCTACTTCAAAACCAAGATAACCGCCTGCTTCACCTGTGAAGTTGTTAATTGCAATCATAACATCTTCTTCAAGTCTTGCTAAACAATTATCTTCTGTGTCTGCATCTGCAAACTCAAATTTCTGTAAAATCTTAATTGCATTAAGTTTTTCATAGTTTCTTGTGAAGAACGCATCGAAAAGCATTTCACCAAGTTTAGAGCCTTTTCTCAACTTAATAGCAACGCCACTCTGTGTAGGCTGTGCTGTGCCTCTTTCCATATCAACTGTGCCAAGTACATCAGTAACCTTTTCAACATCGCTATTTTCTTCAACTGTCCAACTCTCTACGCCTCTGCCCTGCAATTCCCATTCAGGTGTACCTGAACCGCCGACATCAGCATATATCTTAAATCTTTTGGTTTCTACCTTTGGATTTGCACAACTGTTAAATTCAACCATATCAATTCTCCTTTACATAAAATTAAAATCTACCGCTTTGTAACGCATTGTTAAGCGTGCGGTATAGTTTGTCTTTTTGTCCTGCCTTTTCAGCGGCTTTGTCCCATTCATAAGTGGAATATGGGTTTTTCTTTTGGAATGTAAAATCCTCGCCATAATATATGCGTGTTGCATATTTGGTTTTATAGTGTATCTGCCAAGGGTTAAGAGTTGCCGTATCTTGCATTGTTCCTGTATCTCTCGGTGTATATGGGTCAATCAGCCTTTTCCACTCATTCGATACAAGCAATCCAAATCTATCACTTGTAACCTTTTCCCTTATGCGTGGCTCATTCAAATCAATCCGTAAATTCATATTCCACCTGCTTTCGAGGTGTGCGGTTTACATATCGCAAACGAACTGTGATGAAATATCCGACTGTGTTTGTGTCGGGGTCAACATATCGGATTTGCGGTACAAATGGGTTGGTTTCTATAGAAACAATTAACTCATTAATGTCGGGGAAATTGCCCTTTTTGTTCTGCTCTTTTATCCAATCGCAAACACCACAAACTTGCTCATAAGTCAACACATTTTCATTGAACTGCGGAGGGTTTGTGTCATTGACATCGTACCACTCATAGCAATTTATTTGAAAATCCTCATACACGGACGGATAAGGCTCTATTGTGCAATTATAATATCCATTTACATCAAACTGCTCTTGATACTGCACGGCAGGACTTGCCCCTTGCGGAAGAATAACGGTATTCCCCTTTTTACTCTCACTCGCAATACTCATAAGGTTTTTCAAATAAGGACATTGGCGAAAATAATTAAATAATACTGCATATTTATCCAATTTTATCCAATCCCCCTTATGCGTGAATTATCTGCACATTGTCAACAGCCATACCGTGTATGTATTCATTGACCGCCGTAACAGAAAAGCCGTTGTTTTTGTATTTGCTCTGCAAGTCTTGAAATTCCCTACTCGTTGTAACAACATCGTCAACCTCTGCCAATACAACAAAGTCATTCACATTTGCGGTGAAATATTTGTCTTTCATATCAGCAGGAAGTAAAGCATATTCAAGCGGTGTTTTGTAATGCTCAATATCCTTTGTGGTTATCGTCTGTGCATTTACAACCTTTTCAATCGTTCCGTCTGCGTTCTGCAATATACCTTTTTGAATGTTGCAAAAGTCAATCACAAATCGGTCAAATCTACGAGGATTTACTCCGTCGCTTGGTATATCATTATAGATTGTTACCTTGCTACTGAATAAGTCCGTCATTCCGCTTTTTTGGAATTTTGGGGCGGTCTTTTCTGTGATAGGTATTTCTATCTCATTATAGCCATATTTTACCTTAAAACCAACTTTCACCGACTACACCCCCCGATATAAAAGCGGTGTGCCATTATCGTCAACCTCATTAAGCAGATAGTCCTTAACCATATCATCAATTTCTCCTGCTCTTTCTTCAATGGAACGAATAACAAAACTTTCGCTTTCACTTACTCCACCTGCGGATTGACTATGGTTTGATACCTGTTTTGAACTACCAAAATCATTCGCAAGATATTCAATCAAATCCGTACAAAGTGCCTTTGCCCTCTGCGGAACTTCTGCCATACATTCAATGCGATTGTGTGTTGCATTGTCAATGATACCGCACGCACGGTCAATATAACGGTTAAAGGCGGTCAAATCCAACACGCCACCCAAACTATTTGAATATTCTTCATAGGTTAGATATGTCATTGATTATAACCGCCTTTCTGCTTATTCCTCGTCAGCCTTTTCAACTGACTTTGTTTTCTTTTCCTTTTTGGGTTCTTCCACCTTTTCGGCGATTTCCTCAATCAGCGGAACACCCTGTCTATTTTTGCTACTTGCAAGTTCGTTAATTCTGCTCTGTAACACATTCAACCCTTTTCGCGGATATGTATTCCTTGCAGGGTCTTTCGGGTCATAAGCATAATTATTGTCCTGCATATCCGTAAAAGCCTTAATTACTCTGTACATTTAATCACGCTCCTGTTGCAGAAAAAGTTACAACAGCGATACCGTCAATAAGTTCAGCAAACAGTTTAATTCCCATAAGTGCGTGAGTTTCGCCCATAACTCTGCCGTAGTTACCCTCTTTGTGGATACCAATAAGATTTGTTTCACCATTGCCTGTTGTGTATTCAAGACCAAGTTCAGCAAAATCACCATCAGCAGGGTCAATATAATAAAGTACAATATTTTCAGCAGGAATTGCAAGAACTGTACCTTCAGGAATTTCGGAAGAAACAATTACTGTTTCAGCACCCAAGAAATTCTTGAAATATTCAATGCCGTTTGCTGTCTGCATTGTGATATTTGCAGAACCAAGATAACGACCAACATCAAGAGTGTTTACAAATGCTACGATGTTGCTGTAATCTCTGCGAAGTGTCTTGAACTTATCCTTAACAAGAGTAACAGCCATAGAAACTGCCATTTGGAAACTCTCATAAGGTGATTCGGGTTTAAGTGTTCCTGTCTGTGCAAAAGCATAGAAATCATCAAGAACAATACCCTGTAATTCATTAAGGAACGCATCATCTGTCTTTGTAGATGCAATGTTTGCCCCATACTTTGCAACACTTTCAGCAGTAACAGCCTTTCTGTACTTTTTGAGTGTTAAATCCTCAAATACAACAGGTGTTACTTCTGCGATAGAGAGCGGAACTTCGTCACCTTCTGCAACATTTCCGTTTGCAAGTGTAACCCTTGCTGTGCTTGCTGATAACTTTGTGCCAGGTGTCTTTCTAATAGGACGCATAATTCCCATAATTTCACGGAGTGCATCCCAATTACGACCAAATCTTTCTACAAAGTCAATTTCTCTTGCCTGTAACTGACTAAACTGTTCAGTAGTAGTTGTATTTTCAATAACTGCCATAATTTATTATTCCTTTCTAAACAAATTAGGATTTGCCTGAATAGCATTTAATCTTTCTTTGCTATCCTTTATAGACATAATTTCATCTTTTGTGGCGTACTGTTTACCACCTACGCCTTGCGGTGTACCACCCTGCAACTTAACGGCTGTAACGCCTGTAAATGCGGTGGCATCGTCTTTTGTTAATGCGTGGAAGATGTCAACATCGCCCTTGCCTTTGTATTCTTCGCTTTCAAGTGCTTCTGCAAACTTTTTAAGGTATGATGACTTGATTGCATCGTGCGAGAATTTCTTATCGCCTACACATTCAGCGAAACGCTTTTCAATGTCTGCGTTCTTTTCGGCAAGTATGCGGTCTGCTTCTGCCTGTTTTTCCTTTGCAACATTTTCAGCCTGTAAAGCCTCAAACTTTGCTTTCCAATCTTCACCGCTTGCATTTGCGGTTTTCAATTCTTCGATTTCTTTGTTGAAATTGTCAATAGCCTCTTTTTTTTCTTTCAATTCGGCTTCAAGTGCCGTGACTTTCGACTTTGATTTCTCAACATCAGCACCATTCAAATCCATAACGGCTTTTAACTGTTCATCAGTCGCATCGGCAAAAATTGCCTTAATTTCTTCACGCTTCATAATCTTTTAATCTCCTTTATTGCTACGATTTTTTACGAGGTATCGCCTCTTGCTTTAATTGAGTTTTGCAACTTTACGAGTTGCCAACAAAAACATAAGAGTAGAACATTACAATTCTACTCTTACATTATAGCATATTAAATTTGGTTTGTCAATAGGTGGTTAATCTTTCCAAATAAGAGCCTGCCCACAGAATTTGCAATATGGCATTTCCCAATGTATCAAGGTTTTTAATTGGTCATAACTGCCGAATAGTTTATTACAATTAGGGCAAGAGCATTGATTGTTCCACAACTCATAATGCTTTGGGATTTGCTTTTCAAGAGCCTTTTTGCACCTTTCCATTGCTTGCAATCCCAATGTTCGTCTTTTTGTGTCAACATCTGCCACAACAAGATTATTTGCAAAAATTTCGCACCATTCTAATGCTTCTTTATCTTTCATTCCCTCACCTCATCATTTTGGGGTGTGCGATATGCACACACAATAGCATTTATTTCATCAATCAATGGATGTTTAAGCCACTTATAAAACTTAAAATCAAGCCTTGACAATCTCATAAAAACACATTGATAAGCCTTTTTGTTGTTCTTCAAAACCTCAATAATTCTTTCGGGATTTTTTCGTAATTCACTTATGCAAGCCTTTTCCCTTTTCTTATACTCAACAATTCTGTCAAGCTCATTTTCGGGCAGATTATCTTCGGGAGTTAAAAATGTTTTATATGGCATAAACATTTGTTTTACAACAAAATCTTCTATGTTATATACAATCATTTCTCCCTCTCCCCCATTTCCTTCCTTTCCTTTGCTACGAGGTAGCGGATAAACTGACTAATGTTCATCTTGTGTTCGTAAGCATCGTTTTTTAACTTTTCGTATTCCTTGTCATCATTGAATACTACTGTTAGCATTTTCATTTTGTTTTACCTCCTTAAATACTTTTTCCATATCAAACACATTACCATAAAAACCATATTGTTTGTTTTGAAATTTTTTCATAGGTCTGTCAATCTTGCTTTGTAATTCTTTCAGCCGTTCCCAATACTGCGGAAGATACCGCCAAATATTGTAAAGTTCCTTTTTATTTTTGTTGCAACAACACCAACAAGAAACTCGGTCAAGAATAGAATATAATTCAATGCCGTTTTCTTCCCAAAAATAACCTTTTGAGTGGCAATATTCAAGGCAGTCCTTTTCGGTCATTCCCCATTCTGCAAGCGGAAATCTTACAATGTCTTTTCTTTCTTTAAACAATCTCTTTTCTTCATCAACTGCAATTCCACAATATGCAATTTTCCCCTTTTGATATTTTTCCAATGCAGACAATTTTTCGCCTGTACCCCATCTGCAAGCACCACCACACCAACCATAGCCATAATGAACACCCTTTCGACCATTTATAGGATAAGAAATCATCATTTCTTCCATATTTACTTTTGGCTTTAATTCGGTGTATTTGATACCTTTTTCAGCCAATAAAGGCAACATTCTATCTCTTACCTTATAAATGGCTTCAAATTCCATTCCTGTATCGTAAAAAACAACCTCGTCAAGTGGTTTGTTTTCTTCAATCAGCCGTAAAATCATTGCAAGGCTATCTTTACCAAAACTACAACTTGCTATATGATACATTCGCAATCCTACTTTCTTGAATTTCTATAAATAGTATAACATACAGAAATAGCATTGTCAACCCATTTTCGCAAATTTCTCAAAAAAATATCCCCTGCTTTTTAGGGCAGGGGGAATGTTATATTTTTGGTTTTTGAATAGATAATCTTTTTGTATCAACGGCAATTCCCGACTTTTCGGATATTTGATTGTATTTTTCTCGGTATGCTTTTATTTTTGCGTTGCACCCTTTTACAATCTCATTTTTGCTTGCTCCTGTTGCAATAGCCTTTTCCCATTTCTGCTGACGGATTGCATTTTCCAATGACCTCATTGACTGTTGCCATTCATACGGCTTTTTTGATACACCATCAATTTCAATCGGTGTTTCTGCTTTTGTTTTTAAGTCTGCTAACTCTTTGGCATCATAACGAGGCTCGGATATTCCACATATAATCGGTATCGTATAGTGATTGCACCCATAATCTTGCAATGCTCTTTCTGCCGATAATCCATCAGGACTTGATGGGTCTGGGTCAGAAAATCCAATAAACTTTTCGCCATTTATTGTTTGAGTTCCACTCGTGCAATATTGTTTTCCTTGCATAAATTCGTGAGATGGTCTGCAAGGAAAATGAAAATCAACCTCTTCGCCATCCGTTCCAAGTTCCTTGCCTATCATCTCGTTATATTCCTTGCTTGCTTGCTTTGCTCCCCATAACACATCTTGACGGACAACACTTGCAAGGTTTCTTGTAATTCTTACCTCTTTTCCATTTATGATTGCAGTACCATAATCTACTCGCAATCCGCTACCCCCTAATTCTTTTATAGCATCTCTTACAACAGTGTTGAAATCCTCTGCACCTGTCGAAACGGACATAACGGCTCTATCAAGTACATTAACAAGGGTGCTTTGCATATTGTTAAATTTGCCTGCACCATCCACAAATCCCAACGCCTTTGTCTTTGCAAGGTTTATCATCGTTTCGCCTGTGGTCTTTGCGTACGCTCTTGCTATGGCTTGTAATTCTCGGTTGTCCTTGAACGGCACAAACTTTTTGCCCCTGTAATCATACAACGGCTGATTTGCAAGGTGTTGTTCTTCCAACAATTCCCCATACATCTGTTCAATCTGTGATATGTTGTAGCCTGTAACCTTTGCAAGTTCTTTTGTTATGGCATCCATATCTTGCTTGACTACGACTATATTGTTGATAGCCTTAACATCTGCAAGGCTCATTTTACCATATTTGCCAATTCGCTTTCCTATTCGTTGCAAGGTAAATTGTTCCCACCCTGCAACATTGTTGAAAAGCAAATTTGCCTGTTGTTCTAACTTTGAAATATCAGCCATTCGCACCACCCTTTATTGCTTTCCAATCAATCTTTTTGCCACATAAAGGGCAATAATTAAATCGTGTTAAATCGGTTGATTTTCGTTTGTCACAATAATCCGATAAAAGATAGGGTTTGTCATCTACTCCGAGACTTTTCTTCCATTCAGCATAATCAACCATTTCTTCTATGTGCCTTTTTAATTCTTCAAGGTCAACTATTCTTGTATCTTCATAATCGTGCAATACACCAATCCAACACTCGCACTTCTGTATGTTATCCAATGTATCACCGCCTATCTATCAAATTCCAAATCAAATGTCCTATTCCACATCCGATTAAACTGCCGACAATTACACATACTAACCAAATCAAAATACGCATAACTCGCTCATCCCTCCATTTCTTTTACAAGGTTGTTAAGTTTTTGTTTTAACCAATAACACTCACCGTTTTCTAACCACGATTCTTTAAAGGTATACCAATTTTGTTTGTCACAGAAAAATCTATATACAATCTTGGCAAACTCCTTGTATGCTTCGATTTTGATTTTGTTTCTAACATTAAAATCCTCTTTTGCAAGTATTGGAATTTTGTGAATAGTGAAAATATCAACATCATATTTATTGCTCCAAGTTCCAACCTCGCTCATAAATGATACAAGGATATTCTGGAACCTCTCAATCTCTGCCTTTTGTCGGTTGATGAGGTCAATGTTTTTCATTGCTCTTTGATATGCTTCTATGATTTCAACTTCGCTCATAAGCAAATCGCAAGTATCACAATCCGTTCCACCATTACATCTTCCACTTGCTCTACGCCTTATACACAATATTTCATTTGCGAATATCTCTTTATCTGTCATTTAATCACCTCTTTCACCTGTAATCTTATCAATAATTCCAAAGAACCAAAAAAGACTATAAAATCCAAAACAAAGCCAATACCAAGTCCCTGCTTTAATGGTTGCTCCTATAATCGCAAATAAAACTATATTCATTTAATCACCTCTTTTTACAAAAAAATATTAAGTACTTTCCAAATAGCATATAGGATAAGAAAAGCACAACCTGCTAAAAATAAAATTCCTATAATTTGTAACAATGTTATAAACATTTATTCGCCTCTTTCTGCGGTGTGCGTGTGTTCCAAAAATCAATTGCTTCTTTCACTCCGTCTTTTTCAACAATCAAACTTCCGTTTATGTCGTAATATATGCAAGAAGCAAATGAATGTGTTTCTATACAACCAATAACACATCTTATTTTCCATTGGTCTGTAATTGTAGTTGGGACTGTCTTATATCCATTAAGATGTTTAATTAAAACCGCTTTTGCCCCACAAAACGGGCAAGATTTTAATTCAGCCATTATGTACCGCTCCTTTCTTTGAATTGCGATTTTATTGACTTGATATTGTTATATTACTCTTGTCTACATTGTAATTTTCGGTCTTTGTTGTACCACAAACCTTACACCTGTATGTCGAACCTGCGGTGCTTACACCACAACACTCCCATTGGTGGTTTCCATTCAAACATTCGCTCATATCATTCGACTTTGAATTGTCAAATTTACAAGTGCATTGACCTATAAACGGTGCATTTACAACGCCGCATATTGGGCAAAGCCATCCTACTTTCAATACTCTCACTCCTTAAAATCGTTTTATTTTCTTACTCCGTACTCACAACAATTGAGTTTATAACATAAATACTCATTCGTTTCGGTAACAAGATTTCTGTGCGTATGAATTAACACTCTGTCACAATCACCGCCATTATCTGTGTTGTGCTTACACTTTTCACAACGCACAACTTCCTCAACATCTGCGGTGGGTGTAAAATATTTGCACTCATCTTCAACATTGTTATGCAATCCCCAATCATTGCCCTCTGTTGGTTTTTCAATAATGATTTTTTCGTGTGAATTGCAAGGGTTAAAATGAATACACTCCATACAACTTGCCATCACTCCGCACCTCTATTTCGCACAATATTTTCGTACATAACTTTATATTCTCCTGTTAATTTATCAGGGTAAAACCACCCCAAATCTTCTGTAACACCATAATCATAGAAACCTGCATTGCCCCACTTTTTTAAGTAATACCAAAGTCTTTTTATTGGAAAACCTAATGACCAAAAAACATCTATAACATTTCTTACGGTTATAAATCTATCTTCTGCCTCTGATACACCCAAAAGTTTGCACTTCATCATACAGGTTTGAAAAAATATGCGTTCCAAAGGTTTCATCACTCCGCACCTTCTTTCTTTTTAAGCGGACATTTTGGGTGTGGTTTATTTAACCAAGGGTAGCAACCGATTGATGTTCCCTTTCGCCCATCACCAACCAATCCGCACCAATATATTGAGGTTATTGCGTTAGGTTTTACTTGTCTTGATTTGAGGTGTGGACAATCTTTACACAACATCACTCCGCACCGCCTTTCTGTGATTTCCCGAACTTCAAATCAAACCAAATACAGTCAAAATGATACATTACATCTTGTATACTGCCACCCTGTAGAAGCATTTTTTTAGCTTCATTTAGATATTCCAAATATGGAATTCCTGTGATTTCAGAAAGTTCGGTTGCCACTTGTTTAAACGCATCAAGGAAAGTACTATTTGATAGTTTCATGACCTCATTTTCTACAGTAAGGATTTCAACCCACGATTCAAGTTTTTTACAGAATGTAAGGTGTGTGTCTTTTATGAACTCAACAACAAGGTTCAGTTTACTCATTACTCAACACCACCTTTCTCGGTTGGGTGGTCGATGAGTTCTTTTGTCAATCTATCGATAACCGCCCACAACCCATCGTGTACTGTATAAATGTTTTTTATCTTTTCGCCAAGCATTTTTATACCGTCTGCAAATCCCTCATCGTAAGCATTTGCAATATCATCCGCAATATTGTTCATTTCCCCTCATCTTCCTTTCTCATACCTATTTCGGCAAAATAAATCAGCACCGACAACCAATCGGCTTTATCGCTATAAATTTTCCTAATTCCTGCATTTCCTCCACATTCGGAAAGATAGATTGCTTGATTGAGCGCAATTTTAGCACTTTTTAACGCTTCTTTATCTAACTGCATTCTCATCTTCCTTTCTCTGCTTCTCTATCAGCCAACGAATAAAGGCTGATATTGTCATTTCGTGTTTGTGTGCCATTTTTCGCACTTCGTTGTACTGTTCAGCCGTTGAAAACTGAACGATTAAAGTTTTTGTGTCAGACATTCTTTCGCCTCCTCAATTCTTTTCTTTGCTATGTTAAAATAATTTTCGTCTAATTCAATGCCGATAAAATCACGATTTGTGTTTACACAAGCAACACCTGTAGAGCCAACACCCATAAAACCATCAAAAATGACCGCACCTTCATCGCTTGACTTTTCAATGGCTTGAACAAGCAAATCAACAGGCTTTTGGTTTTGGTGTTCTTGTTCTTTTGGCTTAACTCTTGCAAATTGCCAAACATCAGAAATTCGTTTACCTCTTATTTTTGGCTGACCTTTACTTGCAAATATAATAAACTCATAAGAATAGCCAAAAGTGGTTGACAAATCGCCCATTCCGTTTCTTTGCTTATCCCAAATTATAATGTTTTTGAGATTAAAGCCTGCAGTTTCAATTTGTTGCTTGAAAAAGTCAATTTTTTTGTAATTGCAGAAACAATAAATAGCCGTATTGTCTTTCATTATTCGGTAACATTCCTGCAGGTACTTTTCAATCATACCTTCGTTTGCAGAATTGTTTTCATCATTTGCAATCTTCTTTGAAAATCTGCTCTTGCTATCGTGCCTTGAATAATCGCACAAATACGGAGGGTCTGTTAATACCATATCAACACTTTCATTTGGTATTTGTTTCATAACCTCAAGGCAATCGCCATTTAACAATTTCATTTTGTAACACTCCTTTTATAAATTCTATAAGAATTATAACATATAAAAATCGCTTTGTCAATACCCTTTCACAAAAAAATACCGAAAACATTTCTGTTCTCGGTATCGTGTGTGTTATCTGGCACTTATTATATTTTCTATTGCACGTTCGGTGTTCGCCTGATTGGTTGCGGAGATTCTCGCAAGTTTTTCTTCAATTTCCTGTTGTGACAAATCAGGGAAAAGCCAACGCACAACATCTTCTGCCTCTGCATATCCGTCTTGTGCGGCGGTTTTAATTCTTTCATACTGTGCGGTTTCATCAACAAACGGGTCGAACCAATCTACTTTTAAATCCCACAAGCCAAGAGGAATAAGGGAAAGAATATTATCTGCAATAAGTGTTTCTTTTATTCCCTCATACATTGCATTGCGGACTTTTTTCATCATAGAAATAGTTTTTACATTTGCGGTACGGATTTCCGTTGCGGTTGCTCCTGCGGTGTATTCAGGCGGTGTAACAAATCCTGCATTTAAGCCTATTCTATCTTCATAATCGTGTCCTGCATCAATCATATTCTGCTTGTAATCATTGTATCTTGTTGCAGGTGCAAACTCGTCAATTAAGCCACCATCAATTCCCGACTTTTTCTGTATAACATAAACATCTTCAGGCAATCCATAGACATTACCCATTTCGGTCTGCTCAATTCTTGTTATGCTCTTATCAGCAAAGAGTTTCATTTTGGCGTTTTGCATTTCTTTGGATAACATCTGCTTTGCTTCAATAAGTTTTGCTTCTTCTTCCTTACAAGCAAAGTTTAACGGAACACCAAAAAACGGCTCTAATCCGTTGCTATCTTGTGGGCTTTTGAAATATGCAACGCCAATATGTTTTGCATTGTAAAAAGCGGTATTATCACTCTTATAATGTTCCCATTCTTCAACAAATGCTTCTCTGCCTGAATTATCAAGTGTGTAATAATAAACATACAGAGTGCCATTTTTATCAAGAATATGATGCCTTACAAGTGTGTATTTCTGCTTTTTAATCGTCTTGCGGTCAATAATCATTGCCATTTCATAAATCTTGTCAGCAGAGATATTATAAACACTAACATCGGCAGGAGCAATTATTCTATGATACGGCTCTGTGTCCTCATTGGTTGCCATTGTTACCCAACAACCACCCTTGCCAAGCATCATTGAACATATATCATATCGCTTTGCTTCAAGGTCATTGCACAAAACACGCAAAGGCTCAATCAAATCGCTATCTCCACCCAATTCAAAAGTAGCCTCATCATTTACAAGTGTTCCTAATTTTTTAACAACAATGTCAAGTGGGTTATATTTGCTTATATCTTCCCACTTTCTAACATCAGGGTTAACTTGATTTCTCTGTTCTTCATCATCTCCTAATTGTTTTATGTTGTACCAAAATGTTTTCCAATTAAAAGCCAAAATATCACTCCCTAATCAGTTAAATACATATAATCTTCTGCTATGCTATAAAAAAATCCATCTATGCAGTCAATGTTCATACTTCCATCATCACAAATAACCGCCTTTTCGCTTCTATCATCAAATACGGCATTTTGTAATTGGTCGAGCAATGGTTCACATTCGCCCTCAATCATCTTAAATCTGCCCTGTGCCATTAACTTATTAAGCATAAGCGGTCTATCTTCCAAAGGCATTGAAGATTTTACCCTTGCCGCACTATCGAATATATAACGCCAATTATTCAACGAATTAACTGTTGTATAATAATTATCGTCTATGTAACAATAACGGACTTGATTTAACATTTTTTGTACTGTTTGTTTATCCGCTTTTGCATTATAATCTCTTTCCACACCCTCAATAAAATCAATGGCTATCTTTTCAACATCTGCAAGGTTTAATTCTTCGGGTACAATCTCAACTCCACGCAAAACAACCGCCATATTGTCAGCCGTTATTCCTGTGCATATAAGAGCAAAATTTGACTTGTTTCCGCCTAAATCATATCCAACGCCAATATTTTTATATTGTTTCGGTGCTTTGTCTTTGCCTATGATGTACTTATCAAGATTATTCGCAATATCGGGAAAAACAAGTCCTTCTGCACGGATAAAATTCCCATTTATAAATCTTTCGTAATATACACCGCTATATTCCTTTTTCAAGTTATCTTTGTATGTTTCATCAAGGAATATATTGTCATCAATCAAGAACTTTATAACTTGCTTGTCAAGTAAATCATTGTCAATTATTTCTGTCTTAACATAATGCTTCGGGTGGTCTGGGTTGGTAGTCGCAAGGAACACCGCTCCTTTCTCACTCAAACGAGAAAGAGCCATCAAATAAAAATCCTGCGGTATCTGTGTCAACTCGTCAATGTAAACTCCCATCAATGTCATACCACGAATTTTGCTTTCGCTTCGTTCATCATTTGCACCCTCAAGCCATACAGTACGCCCAAATATAACTGCTTTCTTCTGCGATATTGAATAGGTTATATTATCTCCTATCAATTCTTCAAGCAATACGAGGCAGTTTCTTTTCAAGGTGGTTATTGTCTTGCCTACCATAAGGAACTGTTTGTCGCTTGGCTGTTGTCCTACCCATATCGCCCATTTTAACAAAGATATCCAAGTCTTACCACTACGAACAGAGCCATAAAGCAGATTGATACGGCATAAATCATCTTTTAGAAATTTCTTTTGCTTTTCGCTCAACATCTGCTTACTCATTTTTCAAATACTCCGTCAATTCGTCAAGTATGCCGTTGTTATGCTCTTTTGCATTATCCTCGCCCAACAACTTACTCAACCGTTCCAAATCGCCCAAATTTCCGCTTTTAACAGCATTTAGTAGGCAAGTTAGGGTAAATACTTCGTGTATGCTTACATCGTCCCCTAAGCCTAATTTTGACGCTTCTTTTTCAAATACTTTAAGGTCTTTACTTTTGATACTTACAAGGTCTGCTAATATCTGTTGTGTTTTTTGTTTCTCTCGTCTTGCTTTTCCACTTGCAATACCGCCCTGCCTTGCTATTTCCACCTGTTCGCTACCTGTTCGGAATTGTGTCTTTTCTGCGTTAGGTGGTCTTTTATTGGGCATTAAACCACCTCCGTCAGTCAAATTCTGTGCTTTGGCACATACCCACTTTCAAAAACCTTTTCCATATCAAAGATATTTCCAAAGTTGCCATATTCCTTACGGCTAAACTTTTTCATAGGTCTATCGGTTTTGGTCTGCATTTCTTTCAACCGTTTCCAATAGGTGTTACGGAAATAATACCAAATGTTGTATAATTCCCATTGATTTTTATTTGCACAACACCAACAGGACACTCTATCAAGTATTGAATATAGGTCAATATATCCGCAATCGGTCTTGTCTGTTTCTTCAAGCCATTCAACACCATTTTGTCTGTTGAGTTGTAAACAATCTTTTTCATTCATTCCCCATTCTTTCAATGGGTGTATTTTATATTCTTTATCGGGTGTTCGGTTGATTTCGTTTAAAGCAATACCGACATAAACCATTGCATTTTTTTCTTCACAATATTTATCAAGTATTTTTATCTTGTCAGTAGTTCCCCATCTACACATACCGCCACACCAAGAATATCCGTTATGATAACCGCTACCGTCCCTATTCTTTACAAGGATATTAAACATTTTATCCTCAAAATCATAATCGGGTTGTAGCATTGTGCATTTTATACCCAAAGGCTCATACTGTCTTTTTACCCATTCCCAAACATTATAGATACAATCAAAATCCATTCCGTTTGAATAAAAAACAATTTCGTCAAGTGGATATTTTCTGCGGACTAATTCTTGTACCATTGCCATACTGTCATTTCCGCAACTTACAGAAGCAATATAATACTTTTTACTCATATTCATATCTCCTAACAGATTAAATTTATATAAAGCAAGTAATCAATGGTTAGGCATTGAAAAGGGAGCTACCCTCTGTCCTTGCAATATATCATCGTTTGTCTAACTCTTTATCAAGTTGTTCTTTCATTTCTCGAAGTTTGTTCATATCCTTTTCAGTTCCAAATGCAAGCATTAACAGAATAATCGCCCAAAACTTTTGGTCTTCGTTCATACTGTCAAACAGATTTTTTAAGTCTTTATCCTCTGCCATACATTCACCCCATTATGCACAAAAGAGCCGACACAATCGGCTGTGTTTGGTTAGCATATTGTATCAACTCCTTGTAAATTATTTTGGCAGGGAATAAAGGTACTGCCCCTCTTTCAACGGAGTCAAAGTCCGTTGCATTACTTTTATGCTAATTCCCTATAATTACGCACCGAAAAGTCTAAATTTCACCTTTTCGGCACTTCTCGTCTTTCAACACATTACATCGTTCCAATGTCGAACGCAAATTCTCGTTGTTCTTGTTCCGAGCCGTCAAAAAATATACAGAAAGGAGGTTAAAATGAAAAACATTATACCCGATGTAATTATATCATTTTTCCCTTTCATTGTCAAGTGCTATAGCATAAGCTAACACCAATAAACTCATAAATCCACATATAAATCCTGCTACAAACATCATTTTCTTTTCCCCTTTTCTTTGTAAAAATTACACACATCTTCAAACTCGCAATACATTTTGTTTAATGCAATGCACTTTTTTTTATTTTTATAAAACTTACAATCTTTTCTAACTTTTGAATTTTTAAGAAACATCAACACATACCACCTTTTCAAGATTACACTCAATTATACCATTGTTGTTTAAATTATGCAAGATAGCAATATTCAAAGTTTCGCCTTTTTGATTAAAACCCATCATAAAACGGTATGGATAATATTTTATACTTTCATACTCAACCAATAGTTGATTTGGCACATCTTGTTTTGTTCCGCAAATTTCTTTTTCCAACATAGCACATTGCTGACACATTTTTATATATTTGTTTCTATCCATTAGAATTTGTTCCTTTTACACCATTCACGAAGTTTTTTGTCATATTCAATAGGTGAAAGATTTAAACTGCGTAAATATTGTTTATATGCTTCATATCGTTGTGTTTTATTCATTATCGCTTACCTCCTGCAATAGCCATTGTTTACATAATTCGTATTGTTCTTTTTTTGCTTCTTCCGTTACTTTTATTGGTACTGTTTGTTCAATCGCATCACATTGTATTTTTGCCAAATTTACCGCCATTTCCTCCACACTCATTGATTTTATGCGGTCGTAGTTGGTCTTTGAAGTTGAATTATTTAGGTTTTCCACATAATTCTTAAATCCGTCAAGTCCTAATCTCATTCCAAAACTGATTGGAAATTCTTCTTCGCTATATCCTCTTAAACTATCAATGTCTTTTTGTAATTTTTTTATAATTTCTGTTTTTTTAATATATTCTTCCATTTCTTTCTACCTCTCCTGTAAATAACTTTAATTATTGACTATTTACACCGCAACCCTTAATATAACTGCGTTTCAGCCATTTTTGTAAATAATATAAACAATTTTACTATACATTACCTTTTGTATTTAATAATTGTATAAAAATCAGGTTTTATAATTTTACCCCTATTTTATTATTTACTATTTACAAAATGTTGTTAAAGTGTTGATATATAAGGGTTTTTGGTTGTAAATAACTTTGTAAATAACTGTAAATAGCCTTGTAAATAACATCTAAAATGGTAAATCGGACACATCAACAGGCGGTAATTCATCAAATTTTTGTTGCAATTCTTCCTGTTGTTTTTGTTCTGTTTTTTTCCAAAACATTTGATTTCCAAAATCATCGTGCCTTTTTACTTTATCACGCACCCACCCACCTATACTTTGCAGAATGAGTGTTATTTCGTTGCTTTCTCTGCGTGTAGGTTTGCTAAATGGATTGTCAAGGGCATTTTTCCATAATTCCATAATGCAAACTTCTGTCTTGTTTTTGATATAATTTTCAATCATACCAATTCTGTAATCATCTTCAACTGCCTTGCCTTGCATTTCTCTTATTTCTTCAAGCAAATTTCTATCAGCATAAGGTTGTAAGTTCCCCTCATCATACAAATATTTTGCTTCTGCCCACGCCTGAATTATATCAATTTTTATTTCTTCTGCGTGGTCGTGTAAATCATAACCGCTTGAATTAACTTTTACAGGATACCAACGGCGATTTCCTGTTTTGTCGGTCAAAAATTGCTCTTTGTTCGTTGTTCCTATGAATACGCATTGCCTTTTGTGGTCTGTTGTTCTGCGGTCAAAAGGTCTGCGGTAGCGGTCAACAAGTTTTGTTATGTATGATTTAACGGCTTCAACTTCTTTTGTTTTTGTTACCGCAAGAAGTTCAGCAATTTCGCAAATCCACGCACCCTCAATGGCTTCAATGCCCTTTTGTCCCTCAATTTCTGTTACTTCGGTAAAAAATTCATCACGCATTGCCAACCATCTTGCAAAAGTTGACTTTCCTTCACCTTGTTTTGTGCCTATCAACACACATACATCATCAAATTTACATCCAGGGTTATAAAGTCTGTGAATGCCACCTGCAAATACAAGCCTTGTAACTTCTCTAATATATGGTGTATCTTCACACTTTAACCATTTTATAAAAAGAGTTTGTATTCTTGGTATTCCGTCCCACTCAACTGCTTCAATAATTTGTTTTATAGGATGATATTCTCGCTCTGCAAAAAGAATACGCAAAGCATCATCAAGCTTTTCTCTGCTATGAATTTTATATTTTTGTTCAATATAAAACCTTGTTCTGCTATCGTCTTTGTCTTGCCACCGTTCTAATTTACCATTGACTATATGCTCAGGAGAATATGACAACTGATTGAATCGCAAACTATCAAATGTTTTGTCATTCCTTAAAATCATAAGGAAATTATCAATCGTTGCCATCGGCTTTCCTTGTCCGTCAAAGGTCAATGGTATTTCTGCGTTTTCTTTGGCGTGTTGGCGTGTGTAAGCTTCTGCGAGTTCTTTGTCAGCTTTTTCAAAAGCCTTAAACATTTTCTTGACTTGATTTTTCAAATCTTTATCTGCTTTCAATTCCGTCAATCTTGCAAAATATAAAGCTTTTAACTGTTCCCTTATTTCTTCGGGTTCAGATTGTATTGCATATATGTTTTCACTTCGCAAAAGGTCATTTATTTGCAACATCTGTATTGTTTCTTCATTCACTTTTAACACCTCTTTTCTTACATACAATCAAGCAAATATTCCTGATATGTTATTTTTTGCAATGCTTCCACAAACAACGGATGCCATTCTTCTTCAGGCGTTTTTGGTGCATAAAATGTTTTGTTTTTGTCAAGCCTTATCCATTCATAAAAAATCGCCCAATATTCATTATCGGCTTGTTCCCTTTCTATTTTCTTGCGTTCTCTTTCAGCCTGTATTTTTTTCTGTTGATAATGTGACCGCCTTAATTCTTCAAAATTGTGTTCGACATACAAATTAAGGTTAAAATCAATATCAATTTTTTTTAACGCATCAGGGAAAGACAATTCAAATAACTGTTGAACAAATGAAATTTCGTCACCACTTGCACCGCACCCGAAACAATGCCAACCGCCTTTGCCCTTGTACACTTTCAAAGATGCGGTTTTTTCATTATGAAAAGGGCAACACATAAATCCTGCACGATTGGTAGAAAAACCATAATGCTGAATGACATCTTCCATTGTCAATCGCTCTTTGATTCTTTGTACTGCATCAATTCGCATTGTTTTAACCTCGTTCAAAAAATCTTTCTACTGTCATACGGATAAATCCTGCAATAGTCATTTTTCTGCTTGACAAATAATTTTCCATTTTTTCAAACAATTCATCACCGAGAAAATTTTTCCAATTCATTATATCACCACCTTTTATTCAATAACTTTATAAAAACAACCACAATTATTTTTGATTGCTTCTTCTTTGCTCATATTCATTTTTAACTTTTTTCTTTCTATATATGTTGAACGGATAACATCCCAAATAATATAGAAAATCTGTCCGTTTTCTACTCTCCAATACGGACTGTCTGTTGACTTTGTTTCTGCAAGATGAAAATTACCATCCGAATACAAATCATATCTTGCTATTTCCATTTAGAACACCTGCCTTTAATTTGTTAATACTATTATACTACTATTTTTATACTTTGTCAATACTTTTTACAAAAATAATTAAAAAAATTCACAAAAAAAATCAGCCGAATGGTTACGGCTGATAATTTTATCTGTTGCAAGGGAACATTTCGTGACATTTTTCGTTATGATATTTACACATCGGAACGAGCAGATTTTCAAATTCAGGACAAACCCTCAAAACTTCGTCACATATCATCTGCACAACTTCTCTCGTTTCTTCACTTGCCTGATTGCACAATCTTTTGTTTGCTATAATCTGCAATTCTTCCGCATTCATATACCATATCATTTTCACCATTTCGTCTTGCGGTCCTTTTTTTCTGTCATAATCGCTTTGTCTGTCATTCCTTTGCGATTTTACAAACGGTTGTGCGTGGATATGTCTTACAAGATGAACAGAAACCCAATAAGGTATATCTAATTCAAATGCAAACTGTAGCACCCTGATTGGGCTATGCCTTGCTTCAAGAATTTTATGTTTCCATTCCTGTGTCGGTTCTGTTATGCTTTCTTTTCCAACCGTAACCAGCGCACATTGTTTACAAAAACGCCAATCTTCTTTTGCCGGATATTTAATCAATTTTACTTTCATTTGTTATCTCCAAAAAATCTTTAAATTTCTGTATTGTCTTGTGTAAGCAACTCAATTATTCTTTTTCCTGTTACCCTTTTGTCGCAGAATATAAACTCCGTTCCGTATGCTCTGTGAATGGCTATCAATCGTTCCATAATATCACGCCCTGAAAGATAACCATATTTTGGCTTCCAATCGCACACATGATTAAGAGTTTTGATTGTTCCACCGTGTTCAATCAAAACATACAGTTTAACCTTGCTTTCAAACGCCCTGCGAACTTCTTTCATAAATCGGCTCTTGTCATTAACAATATTACTGTAAACCTCTCCAAGATTTTGTTTTGTGTCAACTGATATGGAATTGTTCCCCTCAATCATATAATCGCCAATTTTTAACGCCGTTGGTTGCAACTCATAACCCATTGACATTATTTGTTGGTGCTTTTTATCGTGTTTGCCCTTTTTTTGCCGTGTGTCATAATAAATTATCATTTAACACCTCAAAATGGTAAATCGCTATCCGTGTCTATTGTCTCAAAATCGCCCTGTAATGCGTTTTCTGTTGCGAGTGTAGTATTTACATTACTTGACTTGCTTCCGCAAAAATGGGCGGTTTCTACGGTCATTTCAAGCACCGTTCTATTGTTGCCCTCGTTATCAGTCCAATCTCTTGTTGACATTTTACCCTCAACAACAATTTCTTGACCTTTTTTTAAATAATTTGTTATAAATTCAGCCGTACCTCTCCAAGCAGTGCAACGCATAAAACATTTTGTTTCAATTTCGTTTCTTTTCTCACTCCAAGCAACTGTAAAAGAACATACTGAAATATCACTCTGCGTTTTTCTCAATTCAGGGTCAGCAGTTAATCGACCCTGTAAAATTATTTTATTTATCATTATTTGTTACCCCCCCCTCAATAGCCTGTGCTAAATCTGTTGCTTCTTTTTCATATTCAAACCAATCGGAAATTTTACTGTTGTTTTCTTTCAAACTGTTGTAGATGCCGATGTAATCAGCAAAATCTTCCGCAGTCATTGTTTCGATTTTGCGTTTTAATCTTCCCTCAATCATTTCCTGTGTAACGCCAATTTTGCCAAAAGCAACTGTCATTGATTTTACCCTGTCAATTAAAGGCGTTTCGTTGTTTCCTGTTAAAGTCTTTCGACATTCTTTTATTGCTTCGTCAACCAAATCAGACGGAAGAACGGCTAATATTCTTGCTCTTAATCTTCTTGCCGCCATATTTGCATTGTTTTCGTAAATATCACGCAAAGAAGTCAATTCTTTAATATTTCCTTTTACCTCTTTACGATGCGGATTTGTAAAATTCTGTACGCTCATTGTGTTAGTTTCCAAATCCCAACAATAAGCCTGCATTTCGGAATTGCCGTTACCTTGTGATAGTTCCTTTATACCATAGTCAAGATTTCCCCAACATCTTGCAAGTTCTTCCGCAAATCTAATTGTCGGTCCTTGTACTGTTTCACCGCCTCGAGGATAACTGTAAAAGGCTTTTTCTGCAAGTGATTTTCTTTGACAAGCGGTCATTACCCTTGCGTGTGATGCGATTTCATCACGAGGAAAACGCTTTGCAATAACAAGCTTTCCCTGTGCTTCTGCTATTGCTCTGCTGCTTTCAACCGCAACTGTACCTTGATTGATGTTTTCAAAATTTGCTACACCTTGCGGAAAATTAGGTGGTGCAACTTGAACTGTGTCTTGCTTTACAATTTCTTTACTCATTTTTTATTCTCCTTTATTCATAATCTTTTATAAGCCAAGCAGGAAGATTAAGCACATTTGGTTTGCCTGTTTCTCCTGTATAACTATACCAATTATCTGTTTCTCTGCAATGCTTTAACATTCCTAAATATGTGCGAAAATCGTCATATCCTTTACGGATAAATATTTCGTCAGCTTCAAGAATGTTCAAACCATAAGGTGCAGTTTTTTCTACTGCAATAAATACAAATTTATGTGGTTTTCCCTCAATCAATTCTACGCCTGTTTTGTACTGTGCAGATTGTAGGTCATAACCAAACTTTAACGCATCTTTCATAAAAGCCGTTGTTTCTGCATTGGTGCAAGATTTTAAATCAACAATGATATTCAAATCTCCTATCGGTGTAATACAATCGGGTCTGCATTTACACTCAATTCCTGTCATTTCATCTTGCCAATAATAAGATATTTCTTTTTCGCCTTTCAAAAGTGCCATAGCATATTTATTACTGTATATACTTTCTCGCATTGCATTTATTGTGTCATATTCTTCGGTTGTTATGATTTGCTTTCCGCTTTCAGCAATCTTTTCAAGCAATGCTTTGCCTTCTTTTGTTCTGCGGTCAATTTTATCAACTAAAATATAATTTTTCTCAAACAATTCAGGTTCTAAAACAAAGGTGTGAAACATCGTGCCAAATCTCAACGCATCTGTTTCTTTTTCTTTGTTTTCCATAGCATACTTGAAATGTGCAGGACTACGGCTCATTTGGAAAAGACTTGAACGGCTTACAGCACTATTGCTATGATATTCCGCGTTGGTGTCTTTTTGTTTATTCAATTATAATCACCTCTTTTGTTTGTCTGCCAAATTCAAGAGCTTTTTCGTGGCTATCAAAATAAAGGTCAATTCTATTGCCTTTGATTGCACCGCCTCTGTCTTGCACAATTCTTTCACCCACACCATCAATATAAACCTTTGTGCCGAATGGTATGCTCTTGTCCGTCGCAACTGTTACGCCCTCAACGGCTGTAACGTCTGAGGCAGTAATTCCATCTGTTTTACCGCAACATTTTACACAAGGGCAATAAGCGGTTATAACATAGCTTTCAAAATAGACTTGTTCTGCTGTTTCAATTTTGTTATTTTCTGCCCCATCGCTGACAGCTTCTTCCAAACAATCCACAACGGCAGGGCAATCATAAAAACCTCTGTACCTGTTGAATTAAACCCCCTCACTTCATCAGCATATCCAAAGCACCATATTACAAACACTATGCTCAATGTTAATATCGCACCGAACCAAAAATTATTTAACTTTTTCATATTCTTTCACCATCCAATAAATCATTTAACAAATCACGTTCTTCTTCTGTGAAATTTTCATTCATTAAAATTGTAAATCTTTTAAGAACATCTTTTTTGCAATTGTCACAATACGTTTCATTTGCTTCGTGATTGTAACTGTCACATATGGGACAAGGGTCAACTTCTTCAAAACTTCCTTTGCAAATAGGGCAACCACTAAAATGTTCTCCTGTTCCATCATTAAAACCGTGTGTTTCAATCCATTCTGTCTGTTCGCCATTCTCAAAAATATGTCCGCATTCTTCACATCTTAACATTTTCATTTTTCTTTACCTCATATTCTTTCATTTTGTTTTCAAATTTGATTTTGTTTACTTCTGTTGGTTGACTTATTCCTTTTTCATATCGGTAAATCATAAAAGCACCAACCCCGAAAAGTTCAGCCAACTGCATTTGTGTTAGATTATGCTTTGCACGGAACTCCAACAACTTTTTGCTGTAGCACATTTTATCACCTCTCTTTAATTTGTTGTCTTAATTGTATCATACTTTTTCATAGTTGTCAATACTTTTCTATAAAAATCTTTAATATTTTTTACAACAAAAAACCGCCCTATCGCTAGAACGGTTTTTGATTGGCAAGTCAAAATGAAAAATCCTTGCCATTAATGAGGTGGGTTTAATTATATCACCTTTTTATTAACTTGTCAAGGTTGAGCATATCAAAAACAATTTTGCGTTCTTGCTCATTTTGTGTGCTTGAATAAACGGCACGACAAAAATCGGCAATTTCAACACATAATTTTTGTAGATTGATTATGTTATGGTCTGCCTTATATTTGTGCAAAGATGGGATTATGCCAACAACCTCTTTGTATTCTTCTGTTAGTTGCGTAGGTGTTACATTATCCTCGAATTTATCCATAACAATATTCCTTTCTGTTATGCTCTTTCTATTTTCCTCATCGCATCTTTGAGGATTTCTCTCTGTTCCTCGTCTGCCGAGGACATCATTTCCCCCAATTTGTTCATCATATGGTCTTTTGCATCATCACGGCTGTAACCTCTGCCACCGCGACCGCCTCTGTATGAACTTTCTTCGGAATAATCATCATAAGATGAACTGCCCTCATAAGAACTACCTTCGGAAGAATATCTACCCATACTGTCACGCTTTGCATTTCTACCTCTGCCTCTACGTTCGGAGTACATCATATCATCATCGTATGAAGAACCGCCCATATAAGACGAACGACCTCTACCTCTGCCGCCTCTTGCTTCGGAATAACCTCCGATTTCTTCTTCCAACATTTCAATCTTGTCAAGATTTTTTACGGTGTCTGTCAACTTGTGTATTACATCAATATCAGCCATTGACAATTTGTTTTTCATAGCATACTCGTCAAGTTCCTTGCAGAGCATTTTTTTAATTTTTTCAATATATTCCATAATTCAACACTCCTTTCTTATGCTACACGGTCGAAAATGATATTAGCATTTGCAATATCAATAGCCGTACCGTCACTTGTATTCTCCACAGAAACTGTTACACAGCAACCGCAGGGAATTGTTATAAATGTTGTTAATGAAACATTAAAGAAATTTGCCAATGTTGCAGGAACGCCCACCGCCGCAGGAGTAACAACTGCAACCGCATTTGCAAGAGTTTCTCCATCTTCTTGTAATGCTACGGAAATCGGTCCAACTGTGCCACCTTCTGCAACTGCAATATTAGCATCAAATGTTACACGATAAATAGATTTGCAACCATTTGTAGCACCTTTTAAGCGGAACACACCCGAACCGCTTCTGTGTGTAATATATCCCTTGTTACAAGCTCTATCGCCGTCAAGGAATACAATATTTTCATCCTCTGCAACTGTCTGCACGAGGGGATAACTATATTCTGCTGCCATAAAAATACTTCCTTTCAAATAAAATAAGGCGATAAGGTTATGACTACCCTACCGCCTTTTAACATTATCGGTCAAATACCGAACATTCCGACTTAACGGAAAGTAGTCTAATTATTCAATTAGAATGAGCCACAACCACATCCATTAGAAGCATAGTTTACAGTTCCGCAACAATTTGTCGGGAAAGTAACCTGCTGAGGGGGCTGTACGATGTATGCAGGTTCAGGACATTTTTCGCCAAGTCTTGAAATAAGGTACTCGTTCTGCTTTGCCTGTGAAGCCGCAAGTCTAAGAGCCTGATTGTCTGCTGTAAGAGTTGCAATTTTATCCTGTGTAAGATAGTCAACAATTCTGTCGCCAAGCTTATCAATTGCTGTAAGTGTGTTGCAATTGTATGTCTGCATATCGAATCTGTTCTGAAGGTTCATCTTTTCGAGGTCACAGCAACAATCGGAAATCTG
>JAZROS010000133.1:0-2854 GCA_045648825.1 Clostridia bacterium
ACAGTCAGGAGGTCCTACATCAGTTATTAACTCATCCTTGGCAGGTGTATATAAAACAGCCGTGGATATGGGTATAAAGACCGTTTACGGTATGCGTTACGGCATTGACGGCTTTATTAAGGGCAAATATATCGATATGTCAGAGTATGTGAAAAGCGATTTGGACCTCGAGCTTTTAAAAAGGACTCCGTCATCATTTTTAGGCTCCTGCCGTTACAAGCTCCCATCGCTTGATGAGAACAGCGAGGACTACGAAATAATATTTAAACGTCTTAAAGAGCTTGATATAAAATACGTTCTTTACATAGGCGGAAACGATTCGATGGATACAATTCAAAAGCTTTCGGCATACGGCGAAAGAATAGGTAGCGATATTTCTTTTGTCGGCGTACCCAAAACCATCGATAACGACCTTGCCTCAACCGACCACACCCCAGGCTTCGGCTCCGCCGCAAAGTACATTGCATCTTCCGTCAAGGAGATTATCCGCGACTCTAAGGTTTATGACATAAAATCTGTTACAATAGTAGAGATTATGGGCAGAAACGCCGGTTGGCTCACCGCCGCATCACAGCTGGCAGAGGGCGAGGACGGAGCAGGCCCCGATATGATATACCTACCCGAAAAAAGCTTTGATACAAACCGCTTTTTAGACCGTGTTGATGCTTTGGCAAAAGAAAGACACAATATTATAATTGCTGTTTCGGAGGGAATAAAATCGGCAGACGGCAATTACATCTGCGACGGACTTGACGGAACAAAAGGTGTGGATATATTCGGTCATACAATGCTTGGCGGAACGGCACTCAGTCTTTCGGGACTTGTAGGAAGTCAGTTAGGACTTAAGAGCCGCGGCATCGTGCTTTCGACACTTCAGCGAAGTGCGGCACACATTATATCAGGCTGCGATATGGCAGAGGCTTTTGCCGCAGGTGCGTCAGGTGTTAAAGCTGCATTGGAGGGTATGAGCGGAATAATGATAACCTTTGATAGAATTTCCGATGCACCTTATCTTATGAAAACAGGTACGGCAGATATAAATAAGATTGCAAATGAGGAAAGACTTGTTCCTGCCGACTGGATTTTGGAAGACGGACTCCTAAAAAAAGACGAAATTAAAAAATACATTTCACCTCTTATTGCAGGTGATTATTCACCGATAATGGCAGGCGGTGTACCCAAGCATTTGGTTATAGAAAGATAAACGAAAACGGATATGCTAATTAGCATATCCGTTATTTTTTAATAAAATATTTTAAGTGCTCTTGCTGTTGACCCTTCGCCGTAAACCTTTATTTTATTGGACAAATCAGCGACCCCAATCCCGAAGCTTTCATTTATAAGCTTTTCCGTTTCGTCAAAATCGCATATATAATACCATCTTCCTCCTATATGCTGATCCTCACCGGGAAGCTGATATGTGTGTATCTTTTCGGTAGAAAGCTTTGTAAGATAACCTGCGTATTTGGTTACGTCTCCCGCCGAAATATTTGTCGACAGGTCTGATTTAATCTGACTGAACAGCTTGGGCAGTTTGGTTATAAGCGAGAAACCGAGCTTTTGCTCAACTATTGCCTTTATAACGTTTTGCTGACGTTCCGACCTTTTGTGGTCGCTGTCGCCTTTACGATAACGCATAAGCTGCAAAATCTGTTCGCCGTCAAGCTTTTGCACACCTGGTTTTAAATGTATGTACAAATCTTGAGCAGGGTCTTCGTAGTTCATACCTCTGCCGCCGCCCTCAACATCGGGTACGTCGTATGTAATCTTGCCTAATGTATTTAAAACATTTTCAGCCGCATCAAAGGAAAATTCCACATAATAGTTAATGGGTATGCCCGTAAGCTGCGAAACAGCCTCTGCCATACCGATAGGACCTACAATAGTACCGTCGTTAGCCTTTGTGGTGATTGCGTGAACCTCGTTTATCTTCCTTGTCATACTGCGGTTTGTTACATAAACTCTCGTATCTCTCGGAATTGACATAAGATTAAGCTCTGCTGTATCCAGGTCAAAGGATGCAACCATTATAGTGTCTGTTCTGAGTCCATCATCATCAACGCCCAGAAGCAGTACATTAAGCTTACCGCTTTCAGGATCAAGAGGCATAAGCAGGTCAGATTCGCTCACAAATCCGTGGCCCATAAGCAGGAAAACTCCCACAATCATCAAAAGTAATATTCCCGCAAGCCACTTTAGCATAGTAGCAAAAAATCTTTTTTTCTTAACTTTTTTAACAGGGGTTTTGCGAACAGGTTGTCTGGTTTTGGTAACCTTACTTTTTTTCCTTGCTCTTCTCACAGCAAATAACTCCTTTTTCTTAATAGTATCAGTCAAGCTGAATTACATCCGTATCATTTTTCTCCGGTTCCTGAGTGTCAGGCTTTGAAGTCGGCTTGGGTGTAGCAGTAGGCTTCGCTTCATCCTCTTTTGTATCGGTGATGGGGATATACTCCTCGTCATCATCCGCCTTAGGCGTACTTGTGGGTTTGGGTGTTTTTTTAGGCTCTGTTGTAGCGGAAGATGCCTTTTGCACTCTGTCTCCGCCCGGATCGGTTTTACCCTTAATTCCTGTCATTATATTTGTAGCATCATAGCCAAACACCGTTTCAATAAGGTTTCTCAGCTCGGTCATATCAGCAAGCCAGTAGGATGCCGTATATTCCCCGCCCGAAAAATCACCGGGCAGCTGATACATTGTTATATCTTCCGAAGTCAGTTCCTTAAGATTAGGAAGATATTTACCCACCTCTTGCACGGTAAAATTGGTCTTTATATCATTCTTTAATACTTGAAAAATATCCGATAGTCTGCTAATAATACCAAAATTCAGCTTTTGCTCGGCAAGTGCCTT
>JAZROS010000134.1:0-3516 GCA_045648825.1 Clostridia bacterium
GAAACCGAGGCAGGAGTTCGCCCTAACATCTGTGCTGCCTCAAGACCTGTTGCAACCGTTTCGCCGCTTATGGTGTCAAATGCTATTACCGATGGCTCGTCAAGGACAAGACCTCTGCCCTTTATGTAAATTCTGGTATTACTTGTGCCGAAATCAACTGCTATGTCGTTGGTAAGTGTGTTAAAGTCCATTTTAAAACTCCTTATAATTTATATTCCAAGAATACGTCTTGCGTTTCCTGATGCAATCATTTCTGTTTCGTCTTTTTCGAGTGAAAGTGAGCAAAGCTGCTCGTAAGTCTTTTTTGGTGAGTACCACGGCCAGTCTGTTCCAAAGAGAACCTTGTCCGAACCGTGAGCCTTAATCATACGCTTAGCATCTTCTTTGTCCATAAGATGCAGAGAAAAACAAGTGTCAATCAAAATTGGTGTTCCGATTATGTACTTTTCCGCTTCCTCCCACATACTCCAGCCGCCCATATGAGCAGCTATTATGTATTTTCCTGATACATAGCCGAGTACATTTTTAAGTCGCTCGGGTGAACAGTGAACGGGTGGGGGACAGCCGTGGTCCTTGCCACTATGAAAGATTGTGTAAAGTCCTAATTCCTCGCACTTTTTAAGTATTCTTATCGACTCTTTGCTGTCTACATAAAAAGACTGATATTCGGGATGCAGCTTAATTCCCTTTAAGCCAAGCTCTTTAATGTGCTCTAAAATCCCTTCAATATCGTCATTTTCGGGGTGCAGACTCCCAAAGGAATAGATATTATCCCTGCCGTTTATAAGTGCTGCAAAGCTGTTGATGTTTTCGGTCTGCTTAGGTGCTGTTGCGATGGGCAAAACTACAGAAGCATCTATGCCGTTTTCTGCCATATCCTCTTTTAGTCCGCCTACACTTCCTGAGCCTGTTGCTTTAAACGCGTAACCGCCGAAATTTACTATGTTATTCTCAAGAATTTTTATTGTACGCTCGTATATCCTGTCGGGAAATGCGTGCGTATGAAAATCTATAATCACCTTATATCTACCACCATACACAAATATAAATATATTTTATAACATTTTAAACGTAAAATCAATAGTTATTTGGAATTTGCACTGTCAATTCACCTCCAATGCGATTTTTGCATAATATATAACGGAGGTGAAAATATATGAACAGATTTAGTTGTGGATGTAACAGTAACTGTACCGCCCTTGCAATTCTTGCAAGTATTATTTTAGGCGTTGTTGCTGCTTTCTTAACAATTACCGCTGTTATCACGGTTACACCTGCATTTTTGTGGGTAGCCCTTGGTATTGCGGTTGTGTATCTTGGTGTAACACTTGTTACCTCTGCACTTGCAAGAGGTTCGGGTACTGACAGCTGTGTGTGTCAGGTTTTGCCGGTATTGCTGACAGGTATCCTTGGTGCAATTTTAACTTCTGTGATACTTCTTGCAGTAACCTTTGCTGCTACAAGCATCGTGGGTGCAATTATAACAGGTGCATTGATACTTTTCCTGTCCCTGATATTGACAATTACAGCTTGTCTTATAAGATGCCTTTTTAACTGCGACGACTGATTAGAGATTTACAAATAGAACACCCGCTTTTTTAAAAGCGGGTGTTCTTAATTTTATGAAACAATGTCCTTTACCGCATTAGTTAAGCCTATTACATCAGATTTTCTGTTGAAATTTCCAAAGCTTGCTCTTACCGCACCCGATTTGGCAGTACCGAGAGTTTTATGTGCCTGATATGCACAATGCCAGCCGCCACGTACTGCAATGCCGTATTTTTCTGACAGTATTTCTGCAATTTTCGGCGAATCAATACCGTCTACCGTAAAGGCAACCGTACCATTTCTTTTTTCAGGGTCTTTTGTTCCGAGTACAGTTACCCCTTTTATGCTTTCAAGATGGTTTATTGTTTCGAGTGCAAGTGCCAGCTCTTTCTTTCGTATATTTTCTCTGCCTGTTTTTCTTATATATTCCGCTGCAACACCTAAAGCGGCGATTGCAGGCGTATTCATTGTACCCGAATGTAGCATATCGGGCATAAAATCCGGTTGGGAGAGACTCTCTGAATTAGAGCCTGTTCCTCCGGTAATAAAGGGTGTAAGTCTTACCTGTTTTCCTACATAAAGACCGCCCGTACCCAAGGGCCCTAAAAGACCCTTGTGTCCCGAAAAGGCAAGTAAATCAATATTCATAGCCTCTGTGTCAATATCAATAACACCTGCCGTTTGAGCAGCATCTACAAGAAAAAGAAGATTGTATTCTCTTGCAATTTTACCTATTTCGGCAATCGGCTCAATGCTTCCTGAGACGTTTGATGCGTGAGTACAAATTATGAGAACTGTATCAGGTTTTATAGCCTTTTTAATATCGTCGGGGTCTATAAATCCACTGCTGTCTGCCTGCACAATGGTGTAGTTTCCTAAAAGATTTACAGGTCTTAAAACGCTGTTATGCTCCATTGAGGTAACTATTATATGCCCACCGCCTGCACCAACACCCAGAATTGCCATATTAAGTGCCAGTGTTGCATTTGGTGTAAACGCAATCCGCTCAGGGCTGTCTATATTAAAAAGACTTGCGAGAGAGTCTGCTGTTTCGGTTATGATTTCGGCACCTCTCCTGCTGAAAACGTGTCCGCCGCGTCCTGCGTTAACACTGTTTCTTGCTGTATGTTCCGCCATAGCTTTTATTACAGATGCAGGCTTATAAAAAGACGTTGCCGCATTATCGAGATATATCATATTACAAATCACTGTCCAAATCCATAATTTTTTTAATTTTGTATCTTTCGGATAAGCTGATAAGAAGCTCCTTGCCGCTTTCATCGGTCAGTAAAGAGTACGAGCAACCGCCCGTGCTGCCCGGAGTATGAACTACCTTTGATGAAATGCCGTGCCCTGCAAGTACTTTTGAAAGGCGGACGGCGGTAGTGATAGGTCCGATAACAGCATATATTTGCGACATATTATCAGTCCCTTCGTGAAATAATAAGGGTAATAACCCTTATTCTATAATATGCTGCTTTGGTAGTTGGTGAAACATAAAAAATTGGTTGACATAATTTTACTATGATGGTAAAATATTCGGGTAAGAAAAGGGAGTGTTAAGTATGGAAATAATCGGGGTAATTGTGCCGTGGATTGTACTCGTTGTTGGACTTGTACTTCTTATTAAGGGCGCGGACTGGTTTGTAGAGGGAGCATCGGGAGTGGCGACAAAATTCGGTGTGCCGTCGCTGGTGATAGGCCTTACAATAGTTGCGTTCGGAACGAGCGCGCCGGAGGCGGCTGTTTCAATTTCCTCGGCTCTTAAGGGAAGTAGTGGAATTGCGCTCGGAAATGTAGTCGGGTCTAATCTGTTTAATCTTCTTGCAGTGGTCGGTGTCTGTTCTGTAATGCGTCCGACTGTTATTGATAAATCAATAATCAGAAAGGATTTTCCGTATAATCTTTTGGCTACAGTCGTTCTTGCGCTTACTATGCTGGACTCATTCTTCGGTGATTTAGCAAGCC
>JAZROS010000135.1:0-3100 GCA_045648825.1 Clostridia bacterium
TTGATAAAGGCATTTTGCGAGTATGATTTTTAATATATGATATAGAAGGGAATATGATATTATGCTTATTACTAAAGCACCCAAGGGTACGCAGGACTTGCTTCCGCAGGATAGCTACCGTTGGCAGTATGTAGAGGGCAAATTTAATGAAACAGCTAATGTATACGGATATAAGGAGATTCGCTTTCCTACTTTTGAGCATACTGAACTGTTTTTAAGAGGTGTAGGTGATACTACCGATGTAGTACAAAAGCAGATGTACACATTTAATGATAAGGGCGACAGGAGTATTACACTGCGTCCTGAGGGAACTGCATCTGTTGCCAGAAGTTTTATTGAAAACGGACTTTTTCAACTTCCTATGCCACTTAAAATGTTCTATAACGTGCCTTGCTTCAGGTACGAAAAGAGCCAAAAAGGAAGACTTCGTGAGTTTCATCAATTTGGTGTAGAGGTGTTTGGTGCAAAAGGCCCGATGATTGACGCAGAGGTTGTATCTTTTGCGGTAAGTTTTCTCAATTCTGTAGGACTAACAGATATTTCGGTTAATATAAACAGCATTGGCTGTCCTGAGTGCAGGGCAAAGTATAACGAAGCACTAAAAGACTTTTTAAGACCGAAAACGGACGAGCTTTGCGAAACCTGCAACAGCAGATTTGAAAGAAACCCTTTAAGAATACTTGACTGTAAGTCGGAAATCTGTAATAAGCTTTGTGAAGGCGCACCAAGACTATTAGACTATATCTGTGATGATTGCCGTGAGCATTTTGAAGGATTTAAGAAATCTCTTGAAACGGCAGGAATTGAATACAAGATTGATGACGGAATTGTAAGAGGTCTTGATTACTATACTAAAACTGTTTTCGAGATAATATCTGGCGGCTTTACGGTTTGTGGCGGCGGAAGATATGACGGCTTAGTAGAAGAGTTTGGTGGTGATTCTACACCTGCGGTTGGATTTGGACTTGGTATTGAAAGACTGCTTTTAAGACTTGATGAGATTGGAGTGGAGATTTCTGACAAGGATAAGCCACAGATTTACATTGCATCAATGGGAGAAAGTGCCGCTCTTGTGGCTCAAAAGCTTGTATTTAATCTTAGAAGTGTCGGTATAAGTGCAGAGTTTGACCATATGTCAAGAAGTCTTAAGGCACAAATGAAGTATGCAGATAAGCTTGGTGCTAAATACACAGTAGTTCTTGGTGATAACGAAATCGAGAGCGGTGTTGCAAAACTAAAGGATATGCTAACTGGCGAGCAAACTGAAGTGAAATTAGATAATCTGTCAGAATTTTTTGGGAGGTAAAAAGCAATGGATACAATGAAAGGACTTAAAAGAACGAGCTATTGTGCAGAAATCGGAGAAGTAGGCACAACTGCTGTTGTCGGCGGTTATGTACAGAAAATTCGTGATATGGGCACACTCATTTTTATAGATTTGAGAGACAGAAGCGGTATTGTCCAGCTTGCGTTTGACGAAACAACAAACAGAGAGGTCTTCGAAAAGGCTGCCTCCTGCCGAAGTGAGTTTGTTCTTATGGCAAAGGGCACAGTAAGAGAGCGTGTAAGCAAAAATAGTGCTATTAAGACCGGTGATGTTGAGATTTTTGTTGATGATTTAAGAATTCTAGCTAAAGCACAGACACCTCCTTTTGAGATTGTAGAAAACTCTAACGTTAACGAGGAGCTTCGTCTTAAGTACAGATACCTTGACTTAAGAAGAAAGCCTCTGCAGGATAATATTATTCTTCGTTCGAAGATTGCAAAGTCAGCAAGAGATTATTTCTATGAAAATGGTTTTATAGAAATTGAAACACCTATGATGATGAAATCGACACCTGAGGGTGCGAGAGACTATCTTGTTCCGTCAAGAATTCATCACGGAAAGTTTTATGCTCTCCCGCAGTCGCCGCAGATTTATAAGCAGCTTCTGATGATTTCGGGTTTTGACCGCTATATTCAGCTTGCAAGATGCTTTAGAGACGAGGATTTAAGAGCTGACCGCCAGCCTGAGTTCACACAGATAGACCTCGAAATGTCATTTGTTGACGTTGATGACGTTCTTGAAATGATAGAAGGATTTATAAGCCGTGTGTTTAGTGATGTTCTTGATAAGGAAATCACAATGCCATTGCCACGTCTTACCTACACAGAGGCTATGGAGCGTTTCGGCAGTGATAAGCCTGATACACGTTTTGATATGGAAATTTATGACCTTTCTGAAATTGTCAAGGATTGCGGTTTTGGTGTATTCACCTCTGCAATCGAAGGGGGTGGCTCGGTTAGAGCAATCACAATAAAAGGCGGAGCGGAAAAGCTAACCAGAAAAGAGATTGACAAGCTTACAGAATATGTAAGAGGTATCGGTGCAAAAGGTCTTGCGTTTATCAGGTGGTTTGAAGAAGAGCCTGCTTGCTCATTTGCAAAGTTTATGACAGAAGATGAGATGAAGGCAGTTCTTGCAAAGGGTGATATGGAAAAGGGCGATGTTATGCTTATTGTCGCAGACAAGAACAGAGTAACTCTCCCGACCTTGGGAAGCTTAAGATGCAAGGTTGCAAAGCAGCTTGATATGATCCCCGAAGGAAAGTTTAACTTCCTGTGGATTACTGAGTTCCCGTTCTTTGAATATGATGAAGACAGCGGAAAATATCTTGCAATGCATCATCCGTTTACAATGCCTATGGACGAGTGTATCGAATACCTTGACTCAGATCCTGAGAAGGTAAAGGCAAAGGCATATGACCTTGTGTTAAATGGTGTTGAAATGTCAAGTGGTTCAATCAGGATTACCGACTATGAATTGCAGCAGAGGATGTTTAAGTCCTTAGGTCTTACAGACGAGGAGATTGCAGTAAAATTTGGCTTCCTTGTAGAAGCGTATAAATACGGTGCTGCACCGCACGGCGGTATGGGTATCGGTCTTGACAGACTTGCAATGGTTATGTCCGGTGCTGATAGCTTAAGAGATGTAACAGCCTTCCCGAAGGTGCAGAATGCATCTGAGCTTATGAGCGAGGCACCGGGAAATGTTGATAAGGAACAGCTTGATGAGCTTTCGATTTCGATTATTGAAAAGGAAGAAGACTAATTACCTGAA
>JAZROS010000136.1:0-4013 GCA_045648825.1 Clostridia bacterium
GCTCTTCTTCTCACCTTCGGAGATAAGCTCTGTAAGCTTTGCAAGCTCCATATTGTACATCTTAGCCATCTCTGCAATCTTGACGATAACTTCCTCATCGGTAACGTCAACATTTTCAGCCTTGCAGATAGCTTCTAAAACGAGCATAGTCTTTGTCTGCTTCTCTGCCTGCTCTCTGAAGCCCTCGCGGAATGACTCAGCTGTTGCACCTGTGTACTTCATATACATTTCGAGGTTCATACCCTGATACTGTAATCTCTGTGCGAAATCCTGTACCATATTGTCAATCTGAGCCTCAATCATAGCCTTAGGAATGTCAACCTCTGCATTTTCGCAAGCCTTTTCAACAACAGCATTTTCTGTCTCTGTCTTTGCCTTGTTCTCAGCATCTTTTTCTAGACGCTCCTTGATGCTGTTCTTGTACTCATCAAGAGTCTCAAACTCACTTACTTCGGAAGCGAAATCGTCGTCAAGCTCAGGCAATTCCTTCTTCTTGAGCTCGTGGATTTTAACCTTGAACATAGCGTCCTTGCCTGCTAAGTTGTCTGCGTGGTACTCTGTCGGGAATGTTACGTTAACCTCAACATCGTCGCCTGCATTCTTGCCGACTAACTGCTCCTCAAAGCCGGGGATAAAGCTGCCTGAGCCAAGCTCAAGCTCATAACCCTCGCCCTTGCCGCCATCAAATGCAACGCCGCCTGTGAAGCCCTCAAAGTCGATAACAGCGATGTCGCCGTTTTCTGCTGCTCTGTCCTCAACGGGTACGAGTCTTGCATTTCTCTTCTGAACGGACTCAAGCTCCTTTGTAACGTCTTCATCTGATACATTATGTTCAATCTTTTCGATTTTTAAACCTTTGTATTCGCCGAGAGTTACATCAGGCTTTGTTGTAACAAGTGCTGTAAATACTACAGGCTTGCCTGATACGATTTCATCAACGTCAAGCTCGGGACGTGCAACAGGCTCCAAATCAGCCTCTTTAATAGCTGCCTCATAAGCTTCGGGAAGAACGAGATTTATAGCATCATCATAGAATACTGCCTCTGTGTAATACTTCTCGATTACAGCGCGGGGAACCTTGCCCTTTCTGAAACCGGGGACGCTGTATTTCTTCGCATTCTTTGCGTAAACCTTCTTAATTGCCGCTTCGAAATCCTCTGCGGAAACCTCGAATACTACTTTGACCAGGTTCTTTTCTACCTGTTCTGTCTTAACTGCCATTTTGTTTTCCTCCTATGCTTTAATCAAGGTGTTATAGTTCACCCAATTTTACATCCGTACCATTATACCACAAATTAAAAAAAATTCAATCGTTTTTTGCAAAAATGTTATATTTTTATCTATTTCTGCCAAAAAAATCGTTCTAATTAACCCTTATAGGCATAAATCCGAGAAAATCACAGGCACATAGCTTGTAATTCACACCGTTTTGTTCGCCCTGAAAGGCATTTTTCGCACCTGCCATATGCAGATGCCCGTAATAGCAATTTTTGATGCCCTCTCTTTCTAAAAGCTCAACCATCGGATTTTGCCGCCGGTCCTTTAAAAGCGGCGGAAAGTGCAGAAATACCGAAATATTTTCTTTGCCGCTTTTTTTTGCAGAGAGTATGCTCGCCTCAAGACGTAACAACTCACGGTCGTATATCTTTTTATCATCACCGCCAAGCGAGCCTTGCGGAACAAGCCAGCCGCGCGTGCCGCAAATTGTAATGTCGTCAGCCTCGAAAAAGTTGTTGTGCAGAAATGCTACATCGTCCCAGCTGTTTTCTGATATAAAGTTTTTTAGCTTGTTTGCCGTTGTCCACCAGTAATCGTGATTGCCTTTTAAGAGAATTTTTTTGCCGGGCAGAGTTGCAAGGAATTCAAAATCTTTTTGTGTTTCATCAAGATACATTGCCCACGAAAAATCTCCGCCTAAAACCACTGTGTCCTCAGGTTTTATCACCGATAGCCAGTTTTCTCTAAGGCGGTCGACATAGTTTGCCCACGCAGTACCAAATATGTCCATCGGCTTGTCAACGCCTAACGGTAGATGCAGGTCGGATATTGTATAAACTGCCATTTTATATCACCTGCTTGATTATGCCGAATGCTAAAAGCGACATTATAAGTCCTGCTAAAATTACTCCCAAGAAGATAAACGGGAGAGATTCACGCTTTTTCATTCGGAGAAGAGCCGCAATTAGTGCACCTGTCCACGCACCTGTTCCGGGAAGTGGTATGCCTACAAAAAGCAAAAGTCCCCATCTGCCGTATTTTCTTATCTGGTCCGATTTGGACATTGCCTTGTTCTCTAATTTTTCTACAAGATTTTTTAGTCTTGTCTTTTTAAGCCACGCAAAGATTTTGTCAATAAAAAGAAGGATAAACGGTATCGGAAGCATATTTCCGATTACTGCTATTATAAATGTTGACAAAAACTCCATCTTGAGAAATCCTGCCGCCAGAATGCTTCCTCTAAGCTCCAGAATGGGTATCATTGAGATTAAAAATACTATAAGCTCCTTCGGCACACTGCCCGAAAAGGTATCTACTATCATTGTTACAAGACCGTCGGTCAATTAAAAACACTCCTTTATTAAACATACTTATTTCTATTTTATAACAAATCGGGGGAAAAATCAATCAAAATCCGAAATTATGTGTAAAACAGGATTGGGTGGCAAAACTTTATTTGTAAAAAAGGTAAATTTTTTATTTAAAATCTTGTAATAAGTGAAGTTTTGTTGTATAATTAACAATGAGAAAGAATAATTTGAAAGGAAAAAGGCACAAATGGAGAATGAATTACAGTTATCTGACCTTTTGAAGGTGAGACGTGATAAGCTAAAAGAATTGCAGGAAGCGGGAATGGACCCGTTTGAGATTACCAAATATGACAGAACTCACACCTCTGCCGATATTAAGGACAACTATACCGAGGAGGACAGAGAGCTTACCAAAAGAGGCTCCGATGAGGTTGAGATTATAAAGGCAAGAATTTCTGCCCTTGACGGACAGAAGGTTTCTGTTGCAGGACGAATTATGTCCAAACGTGGTATGGGTAAGGTGGGCTTTGTTCACGTTGCCGATATTGACGGACAGGTACAGCTTTTTGTTAAAAAGGATATCTTGGGCGAGGACGAATACAACCGCTTCAAGAAGCTTGACATTGGCGATATAATCGGTGCTGAGGGTGAGGTTTTCACTACCCAGACGGGCGAAATTTCAATAAGAGTTGATAAGATTACACTTCTTTCAAAGTCGCTTTTGCCGCTTCCCGAAAAGTTCCACGGCTTAGTTGACCCCGACCTTCGTTACCGCCAGAGATATGTTGACCTCATAATGAACGAGGACGTTAAGAAGACCTTTATCGCAAGAAGTAAACTGGTTCGAGCTGTCAGAAACTTTATGGACAGCAAGGGCTTTATTGAGGTTGAAACACCGACTCTTAACACCATCCCCGGTGGAGCTAATGCAAGACCGTTTATCACACATCATAACGCACTCGATATTGATATGTATATGAGAATTGCAACCGAGCTTCACTTAAAGCGTCTTATCGTAGGCGGTTTGGAGAAGGTTTACGAAATCGGCAGAATTTTCAGAAACGAGGGTATGGATATACGTCATAACCCTGAGTTTACTACTATTGAGTCTTATGAGGCATACGCTGACTTCAATAAGGTAATGGATAATACAGAGGAGCTTATCCGCTACTGTGCAAATGAGGTTTGCGGTACAGAGCAGATTACCTATCAGGGCGTAGATATTGACCTTTCACACTTTGAACGTCTTACTATGATTGACTCAATCAAGAAGTATTCGGGTGTAGACTTTAACGAGATTAAGACAGATGAAGAAGCTGTTGCAATAGCTAAGAGCAAGGGACTAGAAATTGACCCCATTAAGACAACCAGAGGCGATATTATTGCACTCTTCTTTGATGAGTATGTTGAGGAAAATCTTGTGCAGCCGACATTTATAACAGAGTATCCTGTTGAGATTTCACCGCTTGCCAAGAGAATTCCGGG
>JAZROS010000137.1:0-5667 GCA_045648825.1 Clostridia bacterium
TTTGAAGAGCTTGAAAAGAACAGAGAAAAGCTTTCGGAGAAGATTTCATCTTATGGCGGAATAAGCCATAATAACAGAATTACAGGCGATGGCATTGATATAGAATATGTTTCGCTTGAGAATATAGAAAAACGCAATGAAGAGCTGGAGGAATATCTTGGTCTAATGACAAAAGCGCAGGCAAGAATTAACAGCTTTTGGAGTACCGATACAGGTAATCTAGAAACAGATGAAAAGAACAGAGAGCTTAGAAACAGTTATTTCGGTCAGATAAGAGATATGTCCATAGAAGATGCAACCGACTTTGCAAGGACAATTTCAGGTACTACTGACGAGGATTTATTTTCGCATCTTAGTGCTTTCGAGCAAAGAGAGAAGCTTGCAGGTGAAATATCCAGTCTGTTATATTCTTCTGAGGTTAAAGATGCAGCAAAGAATGCGGCAAATAATCTTGGAAATAATTTTTCTGATGCTCTGTCGAAAGAACTTGAGTCGCTTTCGGGCAAGTTTTTTTCAAGCGGTCAAAGTGCCTGCGAGAGCTTTGGCGAAGGTTTTATATCGAGTCTTAATGCAGTGCTTAGCGAGCTGTCAAAATCTGTTTCGGCAGGTATCAGCGGTCTTGGTTATGGAGGTATATTAAACGGCAATGTATCCAATGTAGAAAACAACACAAGCTACAATATATACAATCCCCAATCTCCTGAAGAAACAATAAGACTGATGAGAGAAAAGGACGAACTTAAAAAAATGATGCTTGAATAGTGAGGGGGAGATTATGAGGCTTAAATTTGAAAATAACCTTGGCACAATTAAAATGTCGGGTGGCGGCGATGATTTAATTCGCATAACGAGCATTGGCGGTTTGGGTGTTCCTCAATATGAGAGGCGAACATATGCTTCTTATGATTTTGACGGTGCAGTTGAAAGTATGAGAAGAGTGTCCGTCCGCACTATTACAGTAGGCGGTGATATTACAGGCGGCATTAGTGAGGCGGTAAGACTAACTAAAATACTTAGCCGACCGTGCAAAATGACAATATACGGTAGTGATTTTGAAAGGGAAATAAATATTGCCGCTTGTGAGTCCCAGCTTAGCGAAAAAAATAAATCCTTTGTAAAATTTGCATTATCATTAACCTGTGATGACCCTTATTTTTATGATTCTATGCCGATTGAAGTAGGTCTTTACATACGTAAAAAGCTGATTTCTTCTGAAACAACGCTGCCTGCAATGTTTTCTCAGCGAACAAACTCTGCAAGTATAAATATACGCGGCGACAGAGATATAGAGCCAATCATAACAATCCTCGGAAAACGAAATCCAGACGAAACAGAAGGAAAAATTGTTATTGAGAATAAGGTTACAGGTGCCGTGTTTACACTTCTATATGTGCCGGAAAATGATGAGATTATTACAATAGACGTATCAAAACGTACCATCACATCGGATAGAATTGGAAATCTTATCAATTATATTTCTGACGACAGCTTTTTGTCCGACCTTGTTATAGGTGATGAGGGTGCGGAATTTGTAACAACAGGATATGGTGCAACGGGGAATATCAGCGCATATATTATATATCAAAACAAATATCTTGAGGCGATAGTATGACAGAAAATGAACTAAAGCTGATTTCTTATCTTGCAAGGGATGGTATGAGTCTTGATAAAATAAGAAAAACTCTCAAGATAAAAAAGAATAAGTGGCAGAAATTCCTTAAAGAAAATCCTGATGAAAAACGGAGATTAGAGCTTTTAAGGCATACTACAGACTATGCTGTTGAGGATGCTCTTTTAAAGCGTGCACTCGGGTACACCTCAGAAGAATACAGAGAAACCGAAAAGCCTAACGGAACAGAGCAGGTTACAACGCATAAGGACGTACCGCCTGATGTAAGGGCGGCAGCATTGTGGCTTAAGTGCAGACGAAAAGATGTCTGGGATGAAAAGCATACCGAGCCTGACAATATGGATATAAGTGAAAAAATAGAGGAGCTTGACAAAGAGGCAGCAAATGAAGATGAGTAAAAAACAGCGGGAGTTCTGGAATAATGCAAACTGCCGTTGGAACATAAAAGAAGGTGCAACAAGAAGCGGGAAAACCTATCTTGATTATTACTGGCTTGCAAAAAGAATTACAAAAACCCGTGGTGAAGGTCTGATTGTACTGATTGGTAATACCCGTTCAACACTTGAGAGAAATATTCTAACGCCTATGCGAAATATATGGGGCGAAAGGGCAGTCGGAGCTATTAAAGGTAACGGTACGGTAGAGATGTTCGGCAAACGCTGCTTCGCACTTGGTGCAGACAGAGCGAGTCAGAAGGATAAGCTACAGGGTACAGGAATTGAATATTGCTATGGTGATGAGGTTACAACGTGGAACAAGGAAGTATTTGAAATGCTCAAATCGCGTCTTGACAAACCTCACTCCTGCTTTGACGGTACCTGTAACCCTGACGGACCTAATCATTGGCTTCTCGAATTTATGCAAAGCGGTGCGGATATATACCGTCAAAGCTATACTATATACGATAACCCGTTCTTAAGCCAAGAATTTGTAGCTAATCTTGAAAAAGAATATAGCGGAAGTGTCTATTTTGACCGCTATATTCTCGGCAAGTGGACAAGAGCGGAAGGTCTTGTGTATCCTATGTTCAGCAAGGAACGGCATTTATTTAACGTAGCACCTGCGGGTGATTATTATATATCGGTGGATTACGGTACGGTAAACCCCACTTCTATGGGACTGTGGTCGGTGTCGGGCGGTATTGCGTACAGAATAAAGGAGTATTATCACGACAGCAGAAAGACAGGAAGACAGCTTACCGATGAAGAGTATTACGAAAAGCTAAAAAAGCTTGCAGACGGGTATCCTGTACAATATATAATTGTAGACCCGTCTGCAGCGAGCTTTATTACTCTTATAAAACGCAAGGGCGAGCTGTCGGTTATGAAAGCAAAAAATTCGGTAACAGACGGAATAAGATATACCGCAGGCTTGATAAATTCGGACAGAGTAAAAATTCATTCTGATTGCAGGGACAGCATAAGGGAGTTTGGAGAATACAGCTGGGATGAAAGCAGTATGTCCGATACCGTTATAAAAGAAAATGACCATGCGATGGACGATATAAGGTATTTTTGTACCACGGTTATGAAGAGGTATTATGATTGAAAGGATTGATTATATTGAAACTGTTTAAAAGGAGCCAACCTCTGCCGCAAAAAGCACAGTATAAATCTGAAAGCTGGCGTGATATGTACGAAAACGGTGGCAGATTAAGGCTTGCTGCAGCAATTTCGGCAGAGGTTGCAAGATTGGTAACTTTGGAAATGAAAAGCACTATATACGGCTCGAAAAGGGCAGAGGTATTAAATGCTGCATATCAACAGGTGATTTCCGGTGCGAGATCTTTTTGTGAGCTTGCCTGTGCTTTTGGCGGAGTTATGCTTAAGCCCTATATTGAAGGGGGTAAAATAAAAACAGCAATTATTTCGGCAGATTCCTTTGAGGTTACTGCCTCGAAAGAGGACAGCACAATTCTTGGCGTAAAGTTTTTTGAACGATTAGAGAAGGAAAATAAAAAATATGTAAAAGCTGAGGAGCATTTTCTTTTGCCTCACTGTTATTTGATAACAAACAAGGCATATATTGAAGAAAACGGCGAGCAAAGGCAAATCTCTCTTACTGAAGTTTATGAGTGGGCAGACATTGAACCTGAGGTAACTATATCTGATTTGGATATACCGCTCTTTTCCTATTTTAAAATGCCATCACCGTCGCCTGATGATATTTCATCACCGCTGGGTGCACCGATATACTCCCGTGCAGTTGAGCTAATAGAAGATGCAAACAAGCAGTATGAAAGAATGCTCTGGGAATTTGAGAGCGGTGAGAGAGCACTTTATATTGATGAAACGGCAGTAAGACGCGGAGCGAGGGGCGAGGCTGCAATTCCTGACAAAAGACTCTACCGTATGCTGTCTACCGGCAATGATGAGCTTTTTGAGGACTGGACACCTGATATTCGTGATGAGGCGATTATAAACGGTCTGGAGAGAATTCTAAAGAGAATAGAGTTTAACTGCGGACTTGCCTATGGCACATTATCCGACCCTCAGGCAGTAGATAAGACTGCGGAGGAAATACGTTCATCAAAGCAGAGAAGCTTTGCTACTGTTACAGAAATACAAACGTCGCTTAAGAAAGCATTGCTTGGGTGGATTTCGGCAGCAAATGCGCTTGTTGATATTTACAGTATCGAAAAAGCTGGTGAATATAAGGTTCACTTCGCTTTTGATGACAGTATAGTTGCCGACAGACCGACAGAATTTGCGGAGAGAATGCAGCTTTTAAATGCTGGAGTGATTACTGCTGAGGAAATGAGAGAATGGTACTTGGGTGAAGGAGCTGAGAAATAATGAACGAAGAGTTTTTAAATGGCTTAGGGCTTGATAAGGAAATAAGCAATTTGATTATGCAGCAATATGATGCTGAAAAGCTTCAAGAAAACATTGCTTTTGAACTTAAAAATGCAGGAACTGTTGATGAAACTGCAGCAAGGACAATGCTGGACAGAGAGGACTTGACCTTGGAAAATGTCAGGGAAAAGGTTGGAGAGTTAAAAGAGAAGCATCCAACTCTCTTTAAGTCCTCACAGCCGAGAATTGTATCCTCTGCGGAGAAGAAAACCGCAGTTGACAGAAGTCAATTCTCCCAAATGAGCTACCGAGAAAGGCTCGAGCTTTTCAAAAAGAATCCTGACACATATAAGAGGCTGGTGGAGTAAATGATTCGCGTTTACGATTTCGACTTTAACCTTCTGGCAGAAACGGACAGATGTCTTTCTTCTGAGTGGGAGCTTAAATTTAACGGTATAGGTACATATGAGGGTACGTTTCAGGTGAATTCTGAATTTGCATCGGTTTTTGCGGAAGGAAAGAATCTTATTTTATGCGAGGATGATAAACAGGCTGTTTGTGTAGGGAAATATATATCTGACAATCTTCGTGTCTACGGAAGAACGCCCGAGTGGCTTTTAAGTAAAAGAATTGTGTTGCCGTTTAAAACAAGTGTTATTTTCGGTGAAAATTATACTGACCCTGAAACATTGATATTATATCTACTTGACAAGGCATACAAAACACCTGATACCATAGCAGAGGACGGAACCGTATCGGGAAGCATAAACACAGATGCGGTCTCGGATGACTTTGTTATACCGGAGGCGGTGGGTGTTAACCCGTTTGACAGGCATTTCTGGCGAAACAGTGCCAATCCGCTTTCAGAGGTTATAATTGACCTTTGTGATGTTATAGGCTGCGGCTTTTCATTAAAAGCCGACTTTCAAAATAAGTGTTGGAACTTTAAGTTGATTTTCGGGGAAGAAAAGACTGTTCTGATGTCTAAAAGCCTTAAAAACACCTATGATATGACATTGAAGGAGAGCATTTTGGATACAGCAGATGGTGGATATTACGAGTTGTATGATGCAGAAAGCGAACAGAAACCTTACGGATATATAAAGGGTGAAAATACGGGAGTTGGTATGCTCTACTGGGATAAGGTACTTTCCTCTGCATCGGGATTATCTAAAGCACAAACACTTTTAGAAAAGGCGGCTCCTGAATATAAAATTAACTGTGAGCTTTTGGGAGTACTGT
>JAZROS010000138.1:0-3328 GCA_045648825.1 Clostridia bacterium
AATAACCCCCGCATAACGGAGGTTATTTGTTTATACTCCTATAAACATCTGTGTCCAATAGTTGCCGTTCTTAACATATCCCACGCCTATTTTGGTGTAGGAAGAATTAAGAATATTCGCCCTGTGTCCTGATGAATTCATCCACGCATTTACTACCTTTTCAGGCGTGGTCTGTCCTTTGGCAATATTTTCGCCTGCACTTCTATATTTAATGCCAAAGTTCTTCATCATTTCAAAGGGTGTGCCGTAAACAGGACTTGTGTGAGAAAAATAATTATTATCCTTCATATCCTGAGATTTATACCTTGCAACTCGGCTGAGTTCCCAATCTTCTGTCAATGTCTTAAGACCATTCTTTGCTCTGATTTCATTAACAAGTCTTACGACTGCACTCTCAAAATCAAGCACCTCCTGATTTATACCCGGAATATTAAGGACTTGCCCCGGATAAATAAGGTGCGGGTTTTCAATCTGAGGATTTGCGTCTATAATCTCACTTACTCCAATCTCGTTCTTTACAGCGATCTTCCACATAGTATCACCCGATACAACCGTATGTGTTGTTGCTGCCGATGCGGCTATGTACATATTCATAACCTGAGCCGCCACGAAAGCGGATACCATAATTTTTTTAAGCATTTTATCTACCTCCTTGCTTATACATCCATTATAGCAAAAAGGTTCCCAACAATGCAAATGTAATATATGGTTCTCCTGCCAAGCTTTCTCTCGTTCTCTTGGGCACTCCACAGTGGCGTTACCTAAATCAAAGATTTAGAATGCTGTTGCATGGCTCTCGTACGCCAAATCACAGATTTGGACTCGTGCTCAGCGATCTCACCCCCGCCCAAGGGTTCTCATTCGCCGTATGCAAAAAGAGATATATGCTTTCGCCGAAGGATTTCTATCGTAAAAAGGTGGTAGCGACAGCGAACCGTTGTGAGTGCGTTTACAAACGAACAGGTAAGCCGAGCGTGCCTTTTTACGTAAAAGGAAGAGCAGCGAAATGAGCGAACTCTGATTTTTTGCACAAAAAAATCAGAGCAAGTGAAATACAGCTTGCTCTGACGTGGTACGCCGGAAGGGATTACGACTCGCTCTCGCTCGCTTGTATGCTTCGTCCTCACCAATCGAACTTCGTTTCTCTCGTTCTCTTGGGGACTACGCGATCTCACCCCCGTCGGGGGTTCTCATTCGCCGTATGCAAAAAGAGATATATGCTTTCGCATATATCTCTTTTTGGTACGCCGGAAGGGATTCGAACCCCCGACCTTTTGGTTCGTAGCCAAACACTCTATCCAACTGAGCTACCGGCGCATAATTTTTACCACGAATGATATTATAACACAGTTAGCTCTGCTTTGTCAACTTTTATTTATAATTATTTTTCCTTTTTTATTAAAGTTTCAGTTTATCAAAAAAACCAAGTTTTGGTAATTCCACATTCTTAACTTGTTCGTTTGCAAGAACTGCCGAAACATTATTTGCCGTAAAATCAGCAAATTCCTTACCAAACTTTTCTACCAATATTCCATATGCGTCTTTGAGCCTATTCTTTCTCTCATCAAGATTATGCATATCACTGCCAAGTATATGTATATAACCACGATAAAACAACTCTAAAAGGGTCTTACGCATAGGCTTATGTGTAAAAGAATCTGCATTCACCTGAAACAGCACATCAAGTGCTTTTAAATTATTAAACTCATTTCGAAAACGCATATACCGCTCAATATGCGCCATAACCGGCTTTAACCCCAACAGCTTAATGTTATAAATCGCTTCGTACAACTCCTGAGTCCAACCCGAATAGGGCATTTCAAGAAGGATATAATCCGTACCCTGAATTGCAAGTCGTGAAACTGAGTCATATTTACCGACATACGGCTTCATATGCAGCTCCGCACCAAGACGTATTTCCGGAAAATGACCGCCGTCCACAGCCATAGCCTTCTGCAATTCGTCATACGCACTGTTGCGTCTTTCAAGAAACTTGTCTATATCACTTTCGTCGCCAATATAGGCATGAGATGTAGACACAACCGTATCAATCCCGTCCCGTTTAGCTCTTTTGAGCATCTTCAAAGCTGTTATAATGTCATCTGCACCATCGTCAATCGCGGGAAGAATGTGAGAATGAAAATCAATCATACTTACCCTCCAAATCAAATTAAAGAGTTCCGATATAATGCTTTACAAGCTCTTCCAAAAGTTCATCTCGTTCAACGCGCACAATCTTGCTTCTTGCCCCGTTATAACTTGTGATATATGTCGGGTCTCCCGAGAGAATATACCCTACAATCTGGCTTATCGGGTCATAGCCCTTTACCTTTAAGGCATTATAAACATCGTCCACTATCTCCCTGACAAGCTGCGCTTTATCATATTCAATTTTCCATTTTAATGTTTCGTTATTATCCATAATCATATTCCTTTCCGCCTCTATAGAATAAAGGCAAGGTTATATACTATGATTATATCAGCTTTATATCTCTTTTGCAAGATAAATTTTTACTTAATGCACCATGTATGCTCCAATGGTCCGCTTCCCTTTCCGAGATTAAGCCCTGTCGCAAGCGCTCCCGTGAGATACTCCTTCGCTCTCTTTACAGCATTTTCCAGAGAATAACCGTCAGCCAGAGCGCACGCAATAGCCGAAGAAAGTGTACATCCCGTTCCGTGTGTATTGGGATTATCAACCCTCTCAGACGAAATGATGTTTACTGTCCCTTTATCATATAGTACATCTGTGGCATCGCATACAAGATGACCGCCCTTTACAAGTGTTGATACGCCGCATTTTTCAGAAATACTGCGTGCAGCAATTTCCATATCGTCTATCCCTTTTATTTCTAAACCTGACAGCACCTCTGCCTCAGGAATATTGGGCGTTATAATTGTAGCTACAGGCATCAGCTTTGTTTTAAGAGTATCTATTGCATCCTCGCTTATAAGCCTGCTTCCGCTTGTCGAAACCATTACAGGGTCAACCACAACATTCTTTGCATTATAATATCTTAGTCTTTCTGCTATTACCTCAATAATTTCTACCGAAGAAACCATACCAATTTTAACAGCGTCAGGCACAATGTCTGAAAATATACTGTCCAACTGCTTTCCTACAAATTCAGCAGATACCTCATATATTGCATCTACACCCATAGTATTTTGAGCAGTAAGCGCCGTTATAGCACTCATTGCATACATTATATGTGCGGTTATTGTCTTGATATCCGCCTGAATTCCCGCACCGCCGCTCGAGTCCGAGCCTGCTATTGTAAGAACCTTCTTAATCAAAATATTCACCAGCCTCTAAAAAGGATTTTAT
>JAZROS010000139.1:0-9757 GCA_045648825.1 Clostridia bacterium
TATTCACAATGGCAATTCCAAATACGGCATGGATTCTTGCTCTTGAAAGTGGAAATACAGCGAAAATATCAAATCTTGCCTACATAACACCGTTTTTATCTTTGGTGTGGACGTCTTTGATACTTAAGGAAGAGTTAAATATTTACTCTATAATTGGTCTGCTGGTTATAATTGTAGGAATATTTATTCAGATAAAAGATAAACCAAAGACCAAAAATTGATTTACTGAATATATGGTGAAAGGAGAACGATCTAATGGTTTACGGCATAGAGCATACAGCTATTGCTGCAAAGGATTCCAAAGCACTTGCGGGCTGGTACGTAGATACCTTTGGTTGCACAATAGTTTATGATAACGGCAAGGGTACATATTTTACGGCCTTCGAAAACGGTGATATGTTTGAGATTATCTCAGCGACCGAGGATAAGTGCTATGAAGATTTGGAAAAACTACAAGGCATAAGACACATCGCTCTTGCTGTTACAAGCGAGGCTTTTGACGAGCTTGTACCTGTTTTAAAAGCAGATAGAAGGGTGGAGGAAGTACACGATGTATCTGAAAATGACAAAGGTCTTAAAACCTACTGGTTTAGGGATATAGAGGGTAACTTTATGCACCTTATCTATCGCCCGACGCCGTTGATATAATATAAAGGGAGACAGAGTATGAAAAGTAACTGTGAATTCTGTATTAACTACATCTATGACGAGGAATACGAATGTATGACCTGTGCGATAGATTTAGACGAGGATGAATATGCAGGCTTTATCACAGGCAGGACTCGCTCGTGTCCCTATTACCGACAGGGTGATGAATATACAATAGTAAGAAAACAGATATAAAAAGATACTGCACCTTGGGGTGCAGTATCTTTTTATCTTGTCATAATGCAGACTGTTTCGATATGAGAAGTTTGAGGGAATAAATCAAATGCGGTTGCATTTGTTAGTTTATATCCGTGTTCCGACAAAAATTTTGCATCTCTTGCCAATGTTGCGGGGTTGCAGGAAACATAGACAATCCGTTCGGGCTTTGCTGAAACTATTGCACCCAAGGTCTTTTCGTCGCTGCCCTTTCTTGGCGGGTCAAGTATAACCGTATCGGGCTTTATGCCCTCTTTAATCAGCTTTGGAGTAATATCCTCTGCTGCGGCACAGTAAAATTGTGCGTTATTTATTCCATTCATTTCGGCGTTCTTCTTTGCGTTTTCAATCGCCTGAGGTACAATCTCAACGCCAACAACCTTTTTTGCTAATCTTGCGGCACTTAAGGATATTGTCCCTATACCGCAATAAAGGTCAAACACCGTCTTTGTTTCGTCTAAATTTGCATATTCCAAAGCCTTATTATAAAGCCTCTCGGTCTGTGCGTGGTTAATCTGGAAAAAGCTGTGCGGCGAAATCTCATACATAAACCCAAGCAGATTATCGGATATTGTATCCTTACCCCAAAGAGTAATATTCCTATCTCCAAGCACAAGATTTGTGCGTTTTTTGTTTATATTAAGTATGACCGACACAACCCTTGGTGAAACTCCTGTGAGTTCTTTAACAAGCTTATCGGAATTTCTGATTTCATCCGCATTTACTGATATAACCACCATAACCTCGCCTGTTTCGGCAGAAACTCTGGTAAATACACGTCTTAAAACGCCGGTGTGGTTTTTCTCGTTATAAAATGAAATATGATTGCTTCTGCAAAAATCGCGGACGGTATCCAAAATCTTTGAGTTTAAAATATCGCCCAAAGGGCAATCCTTTAATGGTACAACCTCGTGTGTGCCGCTTTTGTAAAATCCCCATTCGCCATTCTCGGAAAAGGGAAATACCATCTTGTTGCGATATCTTAAAGGCTCCTTTGCACCGACGAAATCAACCTCTGTATCAATACCGCCTATTCTCTTTAATGCGTCATAAACGAGTTGCCTTTTAAACTCGCACTGTGCCTCGTAGGTCATATGCATAATCCTGCAGCCGCCGCACTCGTCAAATTTCGGGCAAATCGGCTCTGTGCGGTTGGGGGAGGGGGTTTGAATTTTCAAAAGCTTGGCAAAACCGTAATTTTTATTAAGCTTGGTAACCCTTGCAAGAACGGTATCGCCCTTTATTGCACCGTCTACAAAAAGCGTGTACCCATCAAGCCTTGCAATACCCTCGCCCTCGCTGCCTTGTGCTTCAATATTTAATATATATTCCTTATTGAGTGTCGGAGTGGATATAACAATCAGTCCTCTTTCTAATTATTTACATAAATTATACACTAAAAAGTAAAAATGAGCAATAGGTTCACAGAATATTCAAATTTAGTTTATATTTTCTTCATTGACAAATATAATATAGAGTGTTATAATATGCTTGAAAGTCAAAGAAAGTCAAAGTCAAAAAGGAGGAAATGATGGGTATATCGGATAGGATTGAGGCGTTTATATGTCAGCTTATAAAGAATGACGACGGATGGGTAGAGCTTGGCAGAAATGAGCTTGCAGGGATATTTAACTGTGTTCCGTCGCAGATAAACTATGTAATGAGAACCAGATTTACACCTGAGAGGGGATATGTGATAGAGTCCAGACGTGGCGGTGGCGGATATATCAAAATCAGGAGAATTTCGGTAGATGCTGAGGATATTTTAAGTGTTATACCCGACAAACTTACCGAAACGGGTACCAAGAAGATAATTAAACTTGCAGTTGATGCGGGGATATTTGATGAACGTGCGGCGGCACTTGCCTTTGCTGCGGTATCTGAAACATCGCTTGATGAAACGCAGAAAGCATCTGTTATGAAGGCTATGATAAAGGCTTTAATGTAAAAGGAGGAATTGATATGTACGATTTATTTTCAGATTTTTTTGAAGGATTTGATGTATATCCCGTTTACCGTCAGGAAGCGAGATGTAAAAAGTGCGGAAGAACATACAGTGATTTTCAAAAATCAGGCAGACTTGGTTGCGGCGAGTGCTACGAGGTATTTTCGGCACCTGTTGACGTAACCTTAAAACGCATACACGGCAACAATGAACATAAGGGCAAGATACCTGTGTCTGCAGGTGCGGGTATTTCTAAGAAAAAGAAAATTGAGGCTCTTAAGACAGAGATAGCAAATGCAGTTGCCTTAGAAGATTACGAAAAGGCTGCGGCACTTCATAAAGAGCTTAAGAATATAGACGGATAAAGGAGGGTGCATAATATGATTTGGTATAAAAAGGATAATAATGATGACATAATGGTCAGCACCAGAGTGCGCCTCGCGAGAAATATTTTAAAGTATCCTTTTCCGAATGTGATGACAAAACAGGATATTGAAGGTGCTAAAAAGGATATTATTGCGGCACTTGAGAAGGAAAAGGAAGTAATTGGCGAGCTTAAATTTGTGGAAATGTCCGATACGGATATACCTGAGAGAAGAGTAATGATGGAAAAGCACCTGATAAGCTCGGAGCTTGTGGATAAAAACGGTGCAGCCGTTGCTGTTTCTGCAGATGAGGAGCTTAGTCTGATGCTTATGGAGGAGGACCATATCAGAATTCAGAGTATTATAGGCGGTTTTGCTTTAAAAGAGGCATATGAGCTTGCAAATAAAGCTGATGATGCTATTGAAAAGCACGTGGAGTTTGCATTTTCTGAAAAATACGGTTATCTTACAGCCTGCCCTACAAATACAGGAACCGGTATGAGAGCATCTGTTATGATGCACCTGCCGGCGCTGACAATGACGGGGAATATTGACAGGATTATAAAATCTGCGTCAAATCTCGGACTTGAGGTGAGAGGTCTTTATGGTGAAGGCTCAAAGGCATACGGCTCGCTTTACCAGCTCTCAAACCGTATTACCCTCGGTCTTTCGGAAGAGGAAATAATAGAAAAGCTTGAAAATATCGCAGGACAGATTAGAAGCCGTGAGGAAGAGGCAAGGGCTGCTATAAAGGATAAGGCAGAGGTCGCTGACCGTTTGTGGAGAAGTCTGGGTGCTTTGAAATATGCTCGAAGCTTAAGCTCAAGAGAAGCTAAAACCTTACTTTCTGACTATATACTTGGCAGCAGTATGGGAATAATAGATGAAAAAATTAACCAAAGCCCGATTGAGCTTATGGTTTTAACCGAGCCTGCGCATATAGGAAAGATTGCGGGTAATGCAGAACTTAGTGCAGGGGAACGTGATTTTAAGAGAGCGGAGATTGTAAGAAGCTCTGTATAAAGGAGAGGATTTAATATGACATTTTCTAATTTTACCGAAAAAGCAAGAGAAGCCTTGCAGAATTCGCACGACATTGCCTGCGAAATGGGGCATGGTTATATAGGTAGTGAGCATCTTTTGCTTGGAATATTAAAGCTTGACGGCGGCGTAGGTGTAAAGGCGCTGACCGACAAGGGTGTAAGCTATGAGTCTTTAAGAAAAAGAGTGGAGGGTACGTTAGGTGTTGCTGAGCCTCTTGACAAAAATACCGAGCTTGCATTAACGCCGAGGACAAAACGTATCCTCGAGATAGCAGCTATGGAAGCGAGAAAGCTGGGACTTAATTATATCGGAACAGAGCATCTGCTTGCGTCAATCGTAAGAGACGGCGAGGGTGTTGCGGCTCAGGTTCTTGCGGCTGAGGGTATCAGGATGAGCGATTTTTACCGTGATATAATGTCAGGTATGGCGGGGGATGCGGCAGTCGCAAGCGTGGCTGAAAAGAGGACTAACAAGCAGAATGTTAAAACCCCCACACTTGACCAGTTCGGAACAGACCTGACGGTTCAGGCAAGAGAGGGTAAATTTGACCCTGTTATCGGCAGAGACGGCGAGATTGCAAGGGTGTTGCAGATTTTATCAAGACGTACCAAAAATAATCCCTGTCTTATCGGTGAGCCGGGTGTTGGTAAAACTGCGGTCGCAGAGGGCTTAGCACAAAAAATTGCAGAAGGTGATGTGCCTGAAATACTCAAAGACAAAAGACTTGTATCTGTTGATTTGTCTTCGATGGTTGCGGGGGCAAAATACCGTGGTGAGTTTGAAGAAAGACTCAAAAAGGCTGTGGAGGAGGTATCCTCTGCGGGGAATGTAATACTTTTCATAGATGAAATTCATACCATAGTAGGTGCAGGCTCGGCGGAGGGTGCGATTGATGCGTCAAACATCCTAAAGCCGTCGTTGGCTCGTGGCGAAATTCAGCTTATCGGTGCGACTACTGTCAATGAATACAGAAAATACATCGAGAAGGATGCAGCATTGGAAAGACGTTTTCAGCCGGTAATGATAGGCGAGCCGTCGGTTGAGGAAACGGTTGAGATTTTAAAAGGGTTAAGAGACCGTTACGAAGCACATCACGGGGTAAAGATAACCGATGATGCGATTGTTGCTGCAACTAAGCTTTCTATGCGATATATCACCGACCGTTTTCTGCCTGATAAGGCGATTGACCTTGTGGACGAGGCGGCATCGAAGAAAAGATTGTCGCTCCTTACTGCACCTGATGATATAAAGGAGCTTGAAAAGGAGCTTGAAAAGGTTGCTGCTGATAAGCAGGCTGCTATAATAGAGCAGGATTTTGAAAAAGCGGCGGAGCTTCGAGATAAGGAAAAAGCACTTAGGGAACAGATGGAGTCGGGAAGAAGTAAATGGAAAGAGGATACCGGTTCGGGTGAACAGGTTGTAAGCGAAAGTGATATTGCGGATATTGTGTCCGACTGGACAAAAATACCTGTTAAAAAGCTTGCGGAGGAGGAGTCGGAACGGCTTAAAAATCTGGAAGGTGTGCTCCATGGCAGAGTTATCGGTCAGAGTGAGGCGGTTTCTGCTGTTGCAAGAGCAATAAGACGAGGAAGAGCGGGACTAAAAGACCCCAAACGTCCGATTGGCTCGTTTATCTTTTTAGGACCTACGGGTGTGGGTAAGACTGAGCTTTCAAAGGCTTTGGCAGAAAGTATGTTCGGGACAGAGGATTCTATCGTAAGAGTCGATATGTCCGAGTATATGGAAAAACATTCGGTGTCAAAGTTTATCGGCTCACCTCCGGGATATGTCGGCTTTGATGAGGGCGGTCAGCTTACCGAAAAGATACGGAAAAAGCCTTATTCTGTGCTTCTGTTCGACGAAATAGAAAAGGCACACCCTGATGTGTTTAATATTCTTCTTCAGATACTTGAAGACGGTATACTGACCGATGCGCAGGGAAGAAAGGTGGATTTCAGAAATACTGTTATCATTATGACCTCCAACCTCGGAGCAAATCAGATTTTAAACACCGGTACAAAGCTTGGCTTTGCAGGCGATAATGTCAAGAAGGACACAAAGGAAGAAAATGCTGTCATAAAGGAAAGGGTTATGGAAGAGCTAAAGCGTTCTTTTAAGCCTGAGTTCCTAAACAGAATTGACGAGATAATAGTATTTGAACGTCTTGATGAAGAAAACGTAAAAGAAATAGCAAAGCTTATGCTAAAAGAGCTTTCCAAACGCCTTGCGGAAAATGAGATTAAAGCGGAGTTTAGTGAAAAGGCAGTAGACGCTATTGCAAAAGCCGGCTATGACCCCACCTACGGAGCAAGACCGCTAAGACGTGCTATCCAGTCTAAAATAGAGGATATGTTGTCCGAAAAGATTATAGAGGGTGCAGTTAAAGCGGGCGACAGTATAACCGTTGATGTAAATGACGATGGCTTTACAGTTGTATAAGCTGTACAAAAAACCCAAAAGAAATTTTGGGTTTTTTTGATGTAAAAAATGTATAATACTCTTGAAAAGAAACCTTGATTGAGATATAATGTAAAATGAGGGAAAATTGGAAAAAATCTTTTTTAAAGAAAGATTTTTATATATAAAATTTCCTTGAAATCTAAGGATTTCAATAACAAATTATAACGGAGGTTGTAGTATGGGAACAGTTGACAAACTTAATGATTTGCAGCTTCGTAGAGCCGCTGTTGAAGCCGGCGGCGGCGAAGCGAAAATCAAAAAGCAGCACGAAGCCGGCAAGAAGACAGCCCGTGAAAGAATTGCGGCTTTGCTTGACGAAGGTAGCTTTGTCGAGGTAGACGCATTCGTTGAGCATCGCTCTAACGAATTCAATATGGCGGACACAAAAGCACCGGGCGAGGGTGTTGTTACCGGTTACGGTACGGTAGACGGAAGACTTGTGTTCGTTTACTCTCAGGATTTTACCGTTATCGGCGGTTCTTTGGGCGAAATGCACGCAAAGAAAATCTGCAAGGTAATGGATATGGCAGTTAAGATGGGAGCTCCCATTATCGGAATGAACGACTCCGGCGGTGCGAGAATTCAGGAAGGTATCGCAGCTCTTTCAGGCTTTGGCGAGATTTTCAAGAGAAATACACTTGCATCAGGTGTTATTCCTCAGATTTCGGTTATTATGGGTCCGTGTGCAGGCGGTGCGGTTTATTCACCGGCTATCACAGACTTTGTATTTATGGTTGAGAAGACAAGCCAGATGTTTATTACAGGTCCTGCTGTTATCAAGTCTGTAACAGGCGAAGAGGTAACAAGCGAGGAGCTTGGCGGTGCGGCAGCTCATTCGTCAAAGAGCGGTGTTGCACACTTTAGCGCAAAGGACGAGGATGAGTGCATTGCTAAAATTAAGCAGCTTATCGCATATCTCCCGTCAAATAATCTTGAAGATGTGCCTTTTGAAATGCCTTCTGACCCCATCAACAGACTTTCAGAAAAGCTTACATCAATCGTGCCTGATGAGCCTAACAAGGCTTATAACGTAAAAGAAGTTATTGCGGAGGTAGTTGACAGCGGTTCCTTTATGGAGGTACAGCCTGATTTTGCGAAGAATATTGTAATAGGTCTTGCGAGAATGAACGGCTCAACAGTAGGTATAGTAGCTAACCAGCCGAATGTTATGGCAGGCTCACTTAATGTCGACGCATCCGATAAGGCGGCAAGATTTGTACGTTTCTTAGACAGCTTCAATATCCCTGTTGTAACATTTACCGATGTTCCGGGATACCTGCCGGGTGTACACGAGGAGCATGGCGGCATCATTAGACACGGTGCAAAACTCCTTTATGCATACTCAGAGGCTACAGTTCCCAAGATTAACGTAATTTTGAGAAAAGCATACGGCGGTGCATATATCGCAATGAGCTCAAAGCACCTCGGTGCAGACGCAGTATTTGCTTGGCCTACAGCGGAGATTGCAGTTATGGGTCCTGAGGGTGCAGCAAACATCATCTTCAAGAACGAAATTGCAGAAAGCAGCGACCCGATTGCAACACGTAGAGAGAAAATTCAGGAATACAGAGATAAGTTTGCAAATCCCTATGAGGCAGCTAAGCTTGGCTTTGTAGATGATGTAATAGAGCCTGATTCCACCAGACCGAGAATTATTGCAGCTCTTGAGATGCTTGCATCAAAGCGTGAGACAAGACCGTCCAAGAAGCACGGCAATATCCCCGTATAATAAGGAGGGCTTAAATAATGACTATTCAGGAAGCTTTAGCAGAGGGCCTCAGTGTAACAGGAGTAGGACTTGCGATAGTATTCTCAGTTCTTGTAATACTGATGCTCGTTATGATGGCTATGAAGAAGATTTTTTATAAGGACCCTGCAAAAGCTAAGGCAGCAGCACCTGTTGCGGCTCCTGCGCCCGCAGTAAAAGCAGAGACTAAGGTTGACGAGGGTGAGCTTATAGCAGTTCTTACTGCGGCAATAGCGGCAAGCCTTAACACATCAACCTACAATCTTCAGATTAAGTCATACAGAAGAATTGAAAACAACAAGCCTCTCTGGAACAGAGCAGGAGTAAGCGAAACAATCAACAGCAGATATTGATTTTAGAAAGGAATAATTGATATGAGAAAGTTTAATATTACAGTAAACGGTACTACATATGAAGTTGATGTAGAGGAAGTAGGCGGCGTACAGACTGCGGCTCCTGTATATCAGGCACCCGCAGCAGCTCCTGCACCGGCAGCAGCTCCCAAGGCAGCTCCCGCTCCGGCACCTGCAGGCGCATCAACAATAGATGCTCCCATGCCCGGTACAATCGTTTCCGTTAAGGTAAACGTTGGCGACACAGTAAAGAGTGGCGACCTTGTTGCAGTTTTAGAGGCTATGAAGATGGAGAACGAAATCTTCTCTAACGTAGACGGTAAGGTTGTAGCAGTAAACGCAGCTGCAGGCGCAAGCGTAAACACAGGCGATGCCATTGTTTCGATAGGCTAAACCGCTTTGGATTATTACTAGAAAGTGGTGAAATAAAGTGTTAGAAAGTTTTACAAGCTTTTTGAGCAACACAGGCGCTGCAGCACTTTTTGCCGATGGTTTGGTACCGGGAATTAAGATTATTGTAATGCTCGCGATTGCGTGCGTACTCCTGTACCTTGCTATTGTAAAACAGTATGAGCCGCTCCTTTTGTTGCCGATTGCATTCGGAATGTTACTTACCAATCTTCCGATGCTTAAGGACTCAAGTGCGATTATGATGCACACCGAGTTCTTTACAGACCCACAGTATATGATTGACGGCAAGTATATAGATGTCGGGCATATATGCAGACATGGTGGACTTTTGGATTTATTGTATTTAGGTGTTAAGCTCGGTATCTATCCGCCGCTTATCTTTATAGGTATCGGCTGTATGACCGACTTTGGTCCCCTGATTGCTAACCCCAAGAGTATTCTTCTTGGTGCGGCGGCACAGTTTGGTGTATTCTTTACCTTCCTCGGCGCACTCGTGTTAGGAGCTGTGGTTCCGAGCATTAACTTCGGTGTTAAGGAAGCGGCATCAATCGGTATCATAGGCGGTGCG
>JAZROS010000140.1:0-3479 GCA_045648825.1 Clostridia bacterium
TCCTGCCGCAGTACCTCACACTCCGTTTTCAACCTTTGGGCATACTGTGGCGGTGTTTCTCCGCCCGTATTTATCGGCGGTGCGAGAAGATTTATACCTGCCAAAACAGCATCAACTCTATGTGCCGCATCGCTGTGATACATCACAAAGACCGAGGTTTGCTGCTTACTCTTTGACAAAATCTCAAAATAAACATCCTCTGTTTCAGCATCGTTAAATTCTTTCCATAGCCGCTCTTCGTCCCATTCTCCGTCAAGTGTGCCTATGCGCACATTTGCCTTTCCTGCTTTTTTCGTCCCAAGCGGCACGTCAAGGTTTACATACGGAGTAAGAGAGTTAATTACAGCCTCATTGGACGCAATATCTTCTTTATATTTCTCTCTTTGCTTGCGTATTTTTACAACCTCGGATACAAGTGCTGTCATTTCTGCCATTTCACCGCTTGTGGCAGTATAATTTTTTTCATCAATTTCCTGACGTTTATAAAACATACCGCCTTTTGCCACAGAATAAGGTCTTAAAATATCCAAAGCCTCGCTCGCCGAGGACATATACTGGTCAAGCTGAGATATAACCGTCGCCGTTTCTCTGGCTTTAAGACCGTCCTCTCTGCTGTCCGAAATGTCAACTACTCCGCATCGCTGCAGATATTCGATAAGCCGCTTGCGTTCGCTATTTAGACCAACTATTTCAAGCCGCTTCATTTTTGTAATTGCCAAACTATTCCCCCCTTTGTTGTTCACTAAAAAAAGAAAAGCAGAAACAAGAGCCGTAAAGCTTAGTCCTTTACCGCATCTATTATTCTGCTTATAATCATTTCTTTCTTTTCGAGCATCGCTGCGCGTCTTTTGGTGCATTTATTCTCAATATCATTTTCTGCTCTACCAAGTAACTCCGCTTCACGTTTTTTTGCAGCATCACGAGCATTTTGCACACTAATAGAAGCTGCAGCCTTTGCTCTTTCCAAGCTACTTTGCGCTTCCTTACCCACAGATGCAACCATATCAGCTGCCTCCTGTTCGGCAGTATTTATTATTTGTGCTGCTTTCTCTTCAGCAAGCCTTACCTGCTCAATCGCTTCCTTTGCCATAATGAAAACTCCTTTGCTATTACGGAAAAAATTTCTGGATTTACCTATTATATTCTTCTCTGAGAAGTGCCGATTTATTCGTACTCCAAATCACATTATAGTATTTTTAGAAATATTTCCCATTATATACATTATAATCCATTAAAGCAAATTTAGTCAATGCACAATATGTTGATTTTCGCACTGCAATTTCGTCAATGTGCAAAATCCCGTTATTTTTTTTACAAACTTTCAAGATGTTCCATAGCACTTAATATTATCCTTGCATTATCGTCAAAAAACTCATCAAGTCTCTCCTCAGGCAGAGGATTTTTTCCGTGTCCCATTTCCACAGTAAATCCGCTCCTGCCGAACTCCTTTATAAACCAGTCCTTGCATCCGCCAAAGGACGCACTTCCCTCAGGAGTTCTTACAGGATATCCGCTTGCTCTGCTAAGTCTTTCCGCCGTCTTTCTGTCTTCCTCCGCCGCAAGACCGTCAAAGTCATAATAAATCTCGCCGCCCTGAGAATGAAATGCCATAAGCATATCAAAATCCATACTTCTTACAAACTCGCACACAGCCTTTGTCTCAGGCTCACTTTCAGCATAAGGTCCGCTGTATTTTGACGGCGACGGCCTTTTCTCTACAACACTCCACCTTGCATCGTAGTTATGGTTAATATCTACACCGTTTGCATTTGCCTGCCAGACCTTATTAAAGCTATGTATTCCAACCATACTTATAAGGTGTCTGTGGTATCGGTTGGTTATGTCAAGTCCGTTTACTGCAATGTCTACCCCGTCAGGATTAACCATAGGTACTACAAAGAGTTTCACACCCTCTTTAAGTCGTTTTGTATCATACCCCAGCAAATCGCAGCCATTTTGGTCAGCATATAAAAATTCCCTTAAAAACCGCATCAGAAATACCGATGTAATATATTCAAGACCGTGATGAGCACCGTTTACAAAAAGCTTTTTCTTACCCTCGCCGTAGGTAATACAATATATTTTCTTTTCCATCACGCTTTCACCGATTGAAAACACCTCTGCACCCTTTGCTATTTTGCAAAACTCATCTATTTCACTTATACATCTGTTATAATCATAACCCATTTTGTCAGTATCCTCCCTTTAGCTTTCTCATACAATTCTATGCCGCAAAATGTTAAATATTCTTTAACTCAAATTTTCATATGATTTTCATAAGCTTTACAAAACATTTACTATCCACCTTTTCCACGCACTTTTCCACGCAGAAATATGTCGAATTTGTCGATATAGCCTACATTCCACCGCCTTATCAACAGGGTGTGGAAAACTTTTTCCATATATTCCCCTTATGTCTTTCTTCCTTTTATTATGTATTTTGCCGATTTTTGCTTAATAACCTTGACAAAAAGGCTATTTGAGGCTAAACTATATAGTGTGATATTATGTGAATTTTATAGCTTGCTATAATGAAAAGGAGAAGATAAAATGAAAAATACCGAAAAAACAATGGACAAGATAGTGGCTCTTTGCAAGGGCAGAGGTTATATATTCCCCGGAAGTGAAATCTACGGCGGTTTGGCTAATACTTGGGATTACGGTCCTCTTGGTGTAGAGTTTAAGAACAATGTTAAAAAGGCTTGGTGGAAGAAGTTCGTGCAGGGTTCTAAACTTAATGTCGGTGTTGATTGTGCTATTCTGATGAATCCGCAGACTTGGGTTGCATCAGGACACGTAGGTGGCTTCTCCGATCCTTTGATGGACTGTAAGGAATGTAAGGCACGTCATCGTGCAGACAAGCTTATCGAGGACTATGCGTTCCAGAACGGTGAAAGCGTTACCGTTGACGGCTGGAGCAACGAAAAGATGCTTCAATATATTGACGAACATAACATCTGCTGTCCCGAGTGCGGCAAGCATAACTTTACTGACATCCGTCAGTTTAACCTGATGTTCAAAACATTTCAGGGTGTTACAGAGGACAGCTCATCAACTGTATATCTTCGTCCCGAAACCGCTCAGGGTATTTTTGTAAACTTTAAGAGCGTTCAGCGTACAACACGCAAAAAGCTGCCCTTTGGTATCGGTCAGATTGGTAAATCCTTCAGAAACGAAATCACACCGGGTAACTTCACATTCCGTACCCGTGAATTCGAGCAGATGGAGCTTGAGTTCTTCTGCGAGCCGGGCAAGGATATGGAATGGTTCTATTACTGGAAAGACTTCTGTATGAACTGGCTTCTCTCTTTGGGCATCAAAGAAGAAAACCTACGTTTCCGCGACCACTCACCCGAAGAGCTTTCTCACTATTCAAATGCTACAACAGACATTGAGTTTGTGTTCCCGTTCGGCTGGGGCGAGCTTTGGGGTATTGCTGACAGAACAGACTTTGACCTAAAGCAGCATCAGGAGCATTC
>JAZROS010000141.1:0-8374 GCA_045648825.1 Clostridia bacterium
CGCTGCCTGCGCCAAAGTTAGGGTCAACGCCTGCATGTCCGAATTGGTCATAGCGAGCTTTTTTATCAGAGTCTGACAAAACCTCATAGGCTTCATTTACTTCCTTAAACTTAGCCTCGGCAGTTTTATCACCTGGATGCAAGTCAGGATGGTATTTTTTAGCTTCTTTTCTGTATGCTTTTTTTATCTCATCATCGCTTGCGCCTTTACTGACACCAAGCACTTCGTAGTAATCTCTTTTATCTGCCACTAAAATTCACCTCAAACACAGTAATTATATCAAATACCGCACACTTTGTAAATACTATACTGTAATTTTTTTCAAAATTGAGGGGTTGCCGATTTGGCAACCCCAAAAGATTACTTATCCTCGTCAACCTCACGATAATCTGCTTCATACACATTATCCGCACCGGCTGAATTTGCATCAGCTCCGCCCTGGAAGTTGTTAGGGTCAAAGCCCTGTGCTCCCTGCGGATTAGCCTGCTGATAAAGCTTTTCAGAAATCTTGTAAAACTTCTGCTGCAAAGCTTCTGTTGCATTCTTTATTGCTTCGCTGTCAGTGCCTGAAAGGGTTTCCTTAACCTTTGCTATTTCAGCCTCAATGTCTGATTTATCATTAGCATCAATCTTGTCTCCAAGCTCGCCAAGAGTCTTTTCGCACTGATAAACAATGCTTTCTGCGTTATTTCTTGTTTCTACTTCTTCCTTACGCTTCTTATCCTCTTCAGCGTACTTTTCCGCCTCTTTAACAGCACGGTCAATATCCTCGTCTGAAAGATTTGTAGAAGATGTAATGGTTATCTTCTGTTCGTTGCCTGTGCCCATATCCTTAGCAGATACCTTAACAATACCATTAGCATCAATATCAAATGTTACTTCAATCTGAGGTACACCTCTGGGTGCAGGAGCAATGCCTGTAAGGCTAAAACGTCCAAGTGTCTTGTTATATTGCGCCATATCTCTCTCACCTTGAAGAACGTGAACTTCAACACTTGTCTGACCATCAGCAGCGGTTGAGAAAATCTGTGATTTCTTAGTAGGAATTGTGGTGTTACGGTCAATTAGTCTTGTAAATACTCCACCCATTGTTTCGATACCGAGTGAAAGCGGAGTAACGTCAAGAAGAAGAAGGTCTTTTACATCACCGCCAAGTACACCTGCCTGAACTGCAGCACCGATTGCAACACATTCATCAGGGTTAATGCCCTTATGCGGCTCCTGACCCATTTCTGCTTTTACTGCTTCCTGAACTGCAGGAATTCTTGAAGAACCACCTACAAGAAGTACCTTATCAATGTCGCCCTTAGAAAGACCTGCATCATTCATAGCATTTCTGATACAAACGATAGTCTTTTGAACAAGGTCTGAAGTAAGCTCATCAAACTTAGCCTTTGTAAGTGTGATGTCCATATGCTTAGGACCATCCTGATCAACTGTGATAAACGGAAGGTTGATGTTTGATGTAACCATACCCGAAAGCTCAATTTTTGATTTTTCAGCAGCTTCCTTGAGTCTTTGCATAGCTGTCTTGTCGTTTGAAAGATCAATTCCGCTTTCTTTCTTAAATTCGTCAACAAGATACTTAATAATTCTGTCGTCAAAGTCGTCGCCGCCAAGCTTGGTATCGCCGTTTGTAGAAAGAACTTCAAATACACCATCACCGATTTCAAGAATTGATACGTCGAATGTACCACCACCAAGGTCATAAACCATTACCTTCTGGTCAGTATCATTCATACCGTATGCAAGAGCAGCAGCCGTCGGCTCGTTTATAATTCTTAAAACTTCAAGGCCTGCAATCTTACCTGCGTCCTTAGTTGCCTGTCTTTGAGAATCTGAGAAGTATGCAGGAACAGTAATTACTGCCTGAGATACAGTTTCGCCAAGATAGCTTTCAGCATCCTGCTTAAGCTTAGTCAAAATCATTGCTGATATTTCCTGCGGTGTATAAGCTTTTCCATCAATAGAAACAGTGTATGAACTACCCATTTCTCTCTTTATGGACATAATAGTTCTGTCTGCATTAGTTACAGCCTGTCTTTTTGCAACCTGACCGACAATTCTTTCTCCATCCTTTTTGAATGCAACAACTGATGGTGTTGTTCTGCCACCTTCTGAGTTTGCAATAACAGTGGGATTTCCGCCCTCTATAACTGCAACACAGCTATTAGTTGTTCCAAGGTCTATTCCTATAATCTTTGCCATAATAAATTCCTCCGTAATTATGATTATTTATGTTAATGCGCTTGTTTTACGCTTAGTTTGCCACCTTGACCATCGAATGACGTACAACTCTTGTGCCTTTATAAATGTAGCCCTTCATATACTCTTCAACAACAGTATTCTCGGTAACTGTATCATCCTCAACGTGCTGAATTGCATTATGAAGATTGGGGTCAAATTCCTCACCGACTGCTGCAATTTCTTCGATATCAAGCTTTTGAAGTACATCTTTAAGCTTCTTAGCAACAAGCTCTATTCCCTCCTTTACCTTTACCGCCTCATCGCTTGACACCTCAAGCTCTAATGCTCTTGTAAGGTCATCCATCACCGGAAGAAACGCTGCTGCCGTATCAATAACCGCATCGCCATATCGTGATTCCTTTTCCCTTGTCGTTCTCTTCTGATAATTATCATACTCTGCCAGAAGACGCATATATTTATCTTCAAGCTCGCTGAATTTGTCCTCTGCTGACGTTTCAGGTATTTCTTCAACTTCAACTTCAGCTTCTGTTTCAACCTCAGAAGGAGTCTCTTCTATTATTTCCTCATTCGTAGAATTGTTTTCCTTGCTCATACTAACCCTCACCTTCTGTACTATAAAGCTGCTTTAGAATTGTATCTATGTGATCGGATATAAGGTCTAAACTCGCAATTACTTTTGCATAGTTCATTCGCTTTGGTCCAATTACACCTATTTTACCTAAAGTTCTTGAACCAAGTTTGTAATCTACCGTTACAAGACTTGAATTCTCAAGCTCTTTAGCGTTATTTTCCTTTCCGATTTTTATTCCGACACCGTCAATATTATGTCCGTTGTCGATTATCTTTATAAGATTATCCCTGTTTTCAAGGAAGTCAAGCATTTCTCGAGCCTTGTCAACATCAGCAAATTCAGGATACTGAAGTATTGACCTCGCGTTGTTAATATAAACATCAACCTCATCAAGATTGGTTATAAAATCATACACACTTAAAAGTATGGTTTCGATTGTATCCTTTGATATTCCTGCTCGCTTGGCAGATACGGCAATACTTGAAAAGGCCTCTTGAGTAATTTCGTCTGTAACTATGCCTGCAAAAAATCTGTTCAGCAGCTCAGTAATCCTTGTTGCATCAGATTCTGTTATGTCAATAGAAATCATTCTGTTTTTTACTAGTCCTGATTTCGTAACAACAATCAGCATTGCTGTACCCGAGGACATCGCTATAACGTCTATCTTTCTTATAACAGAGCGACTAAGCATCGGTGCTGTTACAACGGTTGTATATTCTGTAAGTGCGGAAGTTATGACGCTTGCTTTCTTGATAAGACTGTCAAGCTGATTTACTCTTTCTGCAAGCCCGCTTCTTAAAACCTCAATAGCTTCCATTCCAAGCTGGTATTTCTGCATAAGGGAATTTACATAAAATCTGTATCCTACATCAGACGGAATTCTTCCTGCGGAGGTATGTGGTTTTACAAGATAACCCATATCTTCAAGGTCTGCCATTTCGTTACGGATAGTAGCGCTGGAAAGTCCGAGTTCATTTCTCTTTGAAATCGCACGGGAGCCAACCGGTTCAGCCGTTCCAATATATTCATCAATTATCACTTGAAGAATTTTCTGCTTTCTCTCCGATAAATCCATCTTGCCACCTTCCCTCTTTACAGAGTTTGTTAGCACTCATTACAAGCGAGTGCTAACAATAATAAAATACCACTATTTGCTTACTTTGTCAAGTAAATAATGGTATTTTAACAAATTATTCATATTCTATTAAACAAATTCGCATAATATTGGATTTGAAACACTTATCCCCTCGCGTGATAGCCTGTAGCCTGTAGAGGTTTTTTCCATAAGTCCCATTGACATATAGCGTTCGATTACTGTTTTATACTCGACGTAAAAATCCTTGGAAAACCTGTCAAAAAACTTTTTTTCGTCAAGTCCTTCTCTTAACCGTAAGGACATAATAATATATTCTGCAATTCTGTCAGAAAAGGTCAGTTCTATTTTTTGTGTACTATAATTTCCGTTTAGATAATCAGCAAGTTCTTTTGTGTTTTCATTCCTTGTGCCGCTTACGAGTGAATGTGCGGAAATCCCTGCTCCGATATAGTCATCACACTGCCAGTACTTAATATTGTGCCTGCATTCAAAACCACTTTTGGCAAAGTTTGATATTTCATACTGATTATAACCGCTTTTATCTAAGAAATCTATCATACTGTTATACATTTCTCTTTCTGTATCTTCATCCGGTAAATTAAGCGGTGATAACAGATGTTCATTATAAAGCGGTGTTCCTTCTTCAAGTATAAGAGAATAACAGGAAATATGCGTAGGATTTAGGTTTATTGCAGTATTTAATGTGTTCATAAAGCTTTCTACATTTTGTTCAGGAAGTGCAGAAATAAGGTCAATATTAAAATTTTCAAAATATTTACTAATCAGGTTTACTGTTTCTATTGCCTCATAAGAGGTATGAATTCTTCCAATTCTTTTAAGTTCACTGTCATTAAAGCTCTGAACTCCAACAGAAAGTCTGTTTACACCGAGAGAGCGCATTATTTCAAGCTTTTCTTCATCAACTGTTTTGGGATTGGCTTCTACCGTCCATTCAGCGTTATTTTCAATCTTAAAGGTTTTATTGATGTGTGAGAATAACTTATCAATTAGCTTGTTTGGCAAGACGGTAGGTGTACCCCCTCCAATAAAGACAGTGTCAACAATTTCGCCCTTCCACAAATCAAGCTCATTGCACAAGGAATCGATATATTCCTCATAATCACAGTTGGTAAAAGATACAAAATCACAGTATTTACATTTCTTACGACAAAACGGAATATGAACATAAAGTCCTTTTTTCATTTTCCTTGCTCCTTACGATAAGATAGCCTCTCCCAAAAAGGAGAGGCTGATTAAAAATCAATGATGGAACAATCTGATACCGGTAAATGCCATTGACATACCGTACTTGTTACAGGTTTCAATTACATTATCATCACGGATAGAACCGCCCGGCTGTGCAATAAATTTTACACCGCTCTTTTTAGCACGTTCAATGTTATCGCCAAACGGGAAGAATGCGTCAGAGCCAAGAGCAACATCCTTATTTTTCGAAAGCCACTCTTTCTGCTCAGCCTTTGTAAAGGGTTCAGGCTTCTCAGTAAATATAGTTTGCCATACACCCTCTGCAAGAACATCCTCATACTCATCAGATATATAAACATCGATAGAATTATCTCTGTCTGCTCGTCTTATATCATCCTTGAACTTAAGACCAAGTACCTTCGGTGATTGTCTAAGCCACCAGATATCTGCCTTGTTACCTGCGAGTCTTGTACAGTGAATTCTCGACTGCTGTCCGGCACCAATACCGATTGCCTGACCGTCTTTTGCGTAGCAGACACTGTTTGACTGTGTGTACTTAAGTGTAATGAGAGCAATCATCAAATCACGTTTTGCTTCAGCTGTCATTTCCTTGTTATCTGTAACAATATTTGAAAGAAGTTCTTCGTTAATATCAAGCTCATTTCTACCCTGCTCAAAGGTAATACCAAAAACGTCCTTTGTTTCAACAGGTGCAGGCTTATAGTTTCTGTCTATCTTAATTACGTTGTATGTTCCCTTACGCTTTGACTTAAGTATTTCAAGTGCCTCGCTCTCATAATCAGGTGCAATTACACCATCAGAAACCTCTCTTGCAATCATTTTAGCAGTTGGAACATCACAAGTATCAGAAAGAGCAATAAAATCACCGTAGCTGCTCATTCTGTCAGCACCTCTTGCTCTTGCGTAAGCATTAGCCATAGGTGAAAGCTCCAAATCATCAACCCAATATATTTTCTTAAGGGTATCCGATAGCGGCAAGCCAACCGCAGCACCTGCAGGTGAAACGTGTTTAAAGGAAGTTGCAGCAGGAAGGCCTGTTGCCTTTTCAAGCTCTTTAACAAGCTGCCAGCCGTTAAACGCATCAAGAAGATTTATGTAACCGGGGTTACCGTTTAACACTTCAATAGGAAGTTCTCCCTCTTTCATAAACACTCTTGACGGCTTTTGATTTGGGTTGCAACCGTATTTTAACTGCATTTCTTTCATTTTTATGTCCCCTTACTTGTTCTTATTGTAAATTTTGCTCTTTGCTTCATTTGTTTCAAGGTCAATGTATCTTACAAATAAAGAGACCTTATTATCTTCATTAAGTGAGTTCCAAAGACCATCAGCAAAATAGTCCATATCATCATACATTTCTATTTCTTTAGGCTCGCCTTCAAAGCTGGGAAGCGGTGAGCCGTCGCTCATATATGTATGAATAAAGTGTCCCTCACCAGCTATTGCATTATTATAGCTAAATGTATATCTTCTGCATGAATCTGGATTTCCGTTAGCCGACTTTAAAATTGACATAGCATAATTGTAAACATTATTTTCAATGTGCATTATGCCCGATATTCTCGGTGTGTAATTTGGAGCATCGTCTTCATATTCACGAGTTCTAAGAGCCTGTTCAAAGGTCATCTGCTTATCCATAAGCTCATAAATTGTATCAGTCTGGTCTCCGTTGGTAACGATTGTCTTATTACCAAGAACGCGTACAGGTGCATATATAATAAGATGCGGGTCAGTAAGCTTTGACGGGTCAAACGCCTCAGTTCTGATTCCGTCTCCGTCTTCAACAAAAACACGGTTTCTGCTGTTCTCACTTCTGCCCATAATAAAGTAGGCTGTTACAGCATATTTTCCGTTTGGAGATTTACCTATTATAATACCTCGTCCGGGGTAAGCATTACCTTTTAATTCATCAAAAATGTTTAATTTATTCACTTAGTCCAACCTCCTCAAATCTCGCCGCAAAGCTTTTCAACCGCTGCAGGAAGGATTTTCCATTCAGCCTCTTCCATTACACGCTTTTGTAGTATTTCCGGTGTATCACCGTCTTTTATCTCAACAGCTTTTTGCATAATAATCTTTCCGCCGTCAGTAATCTCATTAACGAAATGAACTGTAGCACCTGTTACCTTAACACCGTACTCCAAAGCCGCCTCATGAACCTTAAGTCCGTAAAATCCGTCGCCGCAAAAGGACGGGATCAAGGACGGATGTACGTTTACAATTCTATCAGGAAAAGCATCTAAAAGCGGTTTTCTGATAATTGAGAGAAAACCTGCTAAAACAACAACATCTATCTTTCTCTCTATCAGATATTCACAAAGCTTGTTGTCAAAATCATCGCCATATTCTTTTTTTGTGATAACTGCAGTTTCAATCCCCGCATTTTTTGCACGCTCTAAAGCATACACATCAGGCTTATTAGAAACAACACAAACAATTTCACCACTTTTAATGATGCCGCTTTTCTCGGCATCAATAAGAGCCTGTAGGTTTGTTCCGCCGCCGGACACAAGAACCGCAATTCTCTTTAGCATATTTCTACCTCTTTGTTACCCGTCTTAAGCTCACCGATAATATATGCTTTCTCGCCACATTCAGCAAGAATTCTAATAGCCTCATCTGCCTTTGTGCTATTAACCGCACAAATCATACCAATACCCATATTAAATGTATTATACATATCAAGCTCTGTAAGATTTCCGAGCTTTCTCATCATATCAAACACAGGCAGAACATCCCATGTTCCCTTTCTGATAACAGCGTTTAAGTTATCAGAAAGCATACGGGGCACATTTTCGATAAATCCGCCGCCTGTGATATGAGATACTGTATTTATTCCAACCTTTTCAATTAGCGAAAGAAGTGGTTTTACATATATTCTTGTAGGTGTTAGAAGCTCTTCGCCAATAGTTTTTCCAAGTTCATCAGAATACTTTGCAATTCTATCAGCTGCACCATCAGAGTTAAGGTCAAATAGCTTTCTTACAAGCGAATATCCGTTTGAATGAATACCGCTTGATGCAATACCAATAAGGACATCTCCCGCTTTTGCTCTTGCTCCGTCGGTAATCTTATCCTTTTCAACAATACCAACAGAAAAACCAGCCAAATCATACTCATCAACAGGATAAAATCCGGGCATTTCTGCAGTTTCTCCGCCAACCAAAGCACAGCCTGCTAATTCACAGCCGTCAGCAACACCCTTAACAATCTCAGCAATTCTTGCTGCACAGATGCTTTCACTTAAATATGACTATTTAAAAGAAATGCTT
>JAZROS010000142.1:0-3138 GCA_045648825.1 Clostridia bacterium
TGCCTCGGCTGTAACCTTGACAACTTCGCCAGCAAATGCATCTGCAGGTGCTGTTTCGCCAACAACCGCCTTTGATGTGATAAAGATTTCTGCAAGTTCTGCTTCCATCGACTTCAAAAGCTCTGCCAAATCGCCATCTGCATAAACCGTAACCTCAGCATCAAGTGATTTACCAATAACCTTTGCATTACGCATAGGCTCAAGAGCCTTATTTACGTCATTTCTTACTGCAATTATCTTATCCCACTTATCAAGAAGAGCCTCGTCATTATACTTAGCATCTGCCTTAGGCATTTCTGAGAACATTACACTTGCCTTATCATCAGAATTATAATGAGGCATAAACTTCCAGATTTCTTCAGCAGTAAATACGATTACAGGTGCAAGCAGTTTAACCAATGCATCCAAAATCATAAACATTGCAGACTGAGCACTTCTTCTCTCAAAGGAATCGGGCTTTTCGGTATAAAGTCTTGACTTCAAAATATCGAGGTAGAAGTTACTCAAATCTACTATACAGAAGTTAAGAATTGCATTGTAGAGCATATGGAATTCGTAACGTTCATAAGCTGCAACAGCCTTTTCAATTACGCCGTTGAGCTTCATTACTGCCCAGCGGTCAAGCTCTAACATATCCTCGTATTTAACCATATCCTTATTGGGATCAAAGTCATTGACGTTAGAAAGGATATACCTTGCTGTGTTTCTTATCTTTCTGTAGCCCTCAGAAAGCTGTTTTAGCATTTCCTGAGACATTCTCATATCTGTACGGTAATCTGCCGATACTACCCACAAACGAAGCACATCAGCACCATACTGGTCTGTAATCTCCTGCGGAGAAATTGAATTACCCTTTGACTTGGACATCTTCTTGCCTTCGCCATCCTGAATCATACCGTGGGTGATAACCGTCTTATAGGGTGCTACACCTCTGGTAGCAATGCTTGTCAGAAGTGATGACTGGAACCAGCCTCTATATTGGTCATTACCCTCTAAGTACATATCGGGCGGATAGACCAAATCCTCACGTTCCTCGCAAACTGCCTTATGGGACGAACCGGAATCGAACCACACGTCCATAATATCCTTTTCTTTGGTAAACTTAGAGCATCCGCAAGAACACTTAGTACCAGGAGGCAAAATTTCCTCAGCCGATTTCTCCCACCACATATCTGGGCCTTCGGTTTTGAAGAGGTCGCTTACCGCCTTGATTGTATCGTCATTTATAAGCTCCTTGCCACACTCCTCGCAGAAGAACATCGGAATAGGCACACCCCATGTTCTCTGACGTGAAATACACCAGTCGCTTCTGTCAACAACCATTGATGTAATTCTGTCCTCTCCCCACTGCGGAATCCACTGTACACCCTTGATAGCCTTAACAGCATCATCCTTAAGTGCATCAACAGACGCAAACCACTGGTCAGCTGCACGGAAGATAATCGGAGAATCACATCTCCAGCAATGCGGATACTGATGGACCATATCCTCGCTGCCAACAAGCGCGCCAAGCTCTTTAAGCTTTTCCAAGATTGCAGCATTTGACTTTTCGTAGTACATACCGGCAAATTCGCCTGCATCCTCTGTCTGATAGCCCTTGCTGTCAACAGGAACAATAGTTTCAATCTGCGGATAGTTCTTACATACCAAATAGTCCTCAGCACCAAAACCGGGGGCAGTATGAACACAGCCTGTACCGGCTTCAAGTGTAACGTGGTCGCCCACAATTACCAAGGACTCTCTGTCAATAAACGGATGACCACAAACCATAAGCTCGAGTTCGCTTCCTGTAAACTTCTTTACGATTTCGTACTCGCCAAGGCCTGTTGCCTTAACAACGCTTTCAATAAGCTCTGTTGCAAGAACATATGTCTCGCCGTTATCAAACTTACAGAGAGAATATTCAAAGTCAGGGTTCAAGCAGACTGCAAGGTTTCCCGGAAGTGTCCAGGTGGTTGTTGTCCATATAACGAAATACACCTTACCAAGACCGCTAAAGAGTCCCTTATCGTCCTTAACCTCAAATTTTACAAATATTGATGTTGTCTTATCCTCAGCATACTCAATTTCAGCCTCAGCAAGAGCTGTTTCACAGTGCGGGCACCAGTAAACAGGCTTTAAGCCCTTATAAATAAGGCCTTTTTTCGCCATTTCGCCGAATACCTCTACCTGATTGGCAACAAACTCATTTTTAAGTGTAAGATACGGATTTTCCCAATCGCCTATTACACCAAGACGCTTAAACTGTACCTTTTGATTTTCAACATTCTGCAACGCAAACTCACGGCACGCACGGCGGAACTTTACAGGTCCTGCCTCGTGTCTGTTAATTCCGAGTTTCTTAATAGCCTGCTGCTCAATAGGAAGTCCGTGTGTATCCCAACCGGGTACATAGGGAGCGTAGAAGCCCGAAAGAGTCTTATATCTTACGATAATATCCTTAAGTATCTTGTTGAGTGCATGGCCCATATGGATGTCTCCGTTTGCGTACGGAGGGCCGTCATGGAGAACAAAGGGAGTTTTTCCCTTATTCCTCTTTACAAGCTCATTATAAAGGTCAAGCTCTTCCCAGTAAGCAAGAGTTTCCGGCTCTCTCTGCGGCAGATTTGCACGCATAGGGAAATCGGTTTGCGGAAGATTGACCGATTTTGTGTAATCTTTACAGTTTTCGCACATTGATGTATCGTCCTTTCACTTTAGCATTAAAAACAACTTTAGGGACGTGGTAAAATACACGTCCCTTCTATTTTACTCCATTTTTTCCAACATTTCAAGTATTCCGGAGCAATTTCCTTTAATTCTTGTTTTAAAACTTTCAACCTCAAGCTTTAATCTTGACAGTTCGTTGCGCTTTTTAACAAGCTCTTCCTCGGTAACACGCACAGCATCTGTAGATTTGCTCTGTGCTTCGTTAACTATTGCATCCGCTTTATTTGCTGCGTTCTTTTCTATATCCTCAGCAGCTTTTTGTGCAAGTATAATTGACTGCTGGAGAGTCTGCTCCATAGCCTTGTAGTGTTCAATTTCACTCTTCTGTGATGAAACCTTATCACGTAGCTCTATATTCTCTTTATAAAGCTTTTCATAGTCTGCACCGATAAGGTCTAAAAAATCATCAACCTCATCCGCATCATAGCC
>JAZROS010000143.1:0-4354 GCA_045648825.1 Clostridia bacterium
GCAGATGGCGATTTGGCAGAGCTTTTGAAGTCGATGGAAGCAGAACTTGCAGAAATCTTTATCACATCAAAGGCGGTTGTTGGCGAAACAGCACCTGCAGATGCATTTGCTGGCGAAGTTGTCAAGGTTACAGCCGAGGCAAGCAAACACGAAAAATGCGGAAGGTGCTGGGTACATTCCGAAACAGTCGGAACAATCGAAGGCTATGACGGAATTTGTGCAGATTGCGTAAGAAAGCTCACAAAGTAATGCAACATTTAATGCCCGACAATATATTTGTCGGGCATTTTTTTGACTGTAAAGGTAATTAAATCGCTAAAAAGACTTGACATAATATTTAGAAAATAGTAAAATAGTAGTATTCTATTACTGTGGAAAACACAGAAAATATGGAGGAATGGTAAAATGAAAAAGTTTTTGTCAATCGCATTGGCAGCAGTAGTTGCAGTAGCAGCTCTCGCAGGTTGCGGCGGTGCTGGTAACTACACAGCAAACAACACCGAATTCTTTATCGGTGCAACAGGTCCCCTTACAGGTGATACATCATCATACGGTATCTCTGTAAACGAAGGCGCTATGCTCGCTATTGAAGAAATCAATGCAGCAGGCGGCATCAACGGCGTAACATTCAAGTATGATATGAAAGACGACAAGTCAACTGCAGCTGACGCAGCTACAGGCTATGACACACTCTTTGAAGCTGGTATGAACGTTGCTATCGGTAGCGTAACATCAGGCTCATGTGATTCATTCGCATCAAAGGCTGACGAAGACAGCTTGTTCTTCATTACTCCGTCTGCATCTGCAGCAAACGTAATCGAGAACAGACCGACAGCTTTTAGAGTATGCTTTGGCGATCCTGACCAGGGAACACTCGCTGCAGAAGAGCTTACAAAGGAATACACAAACATCGGATGTATCTACGATACAAGCGATCCTTACTCAAAGGGCATCTACGATGCATTTGATGCAAAGATGAAGGAGCTTGGTAAAGAGTTCGCAACACAGTCATTTGACGCTGAAAACAAAAAGGACTTCACAACTCAGGTAGAAGCATTGAAGGATTGCGAAGTTATCTTCCTTCCCATCTACTACACAGAGGCAGGTCTTATTGCTAAGGCTGCAGCTGCTAAGGGCTGCGAAGCACTCCTCTTCGGTTGCGACGGCTTTGACGGTGTAGCAGATCAGGTTGATTCTTCTGTTAAGAACGTAATTAAGTACATAACTCCGTTCGATGTAAATAGCACAGATGCAACAGTAGCTAAGTTCGTTGAGAACTATAAGGCAGCTTACGACGGCAAGGTTCCCGATCAGTTTGCAGCTGACGGCTATGATGCAGTAATGGCTATCTACGAGGCTATGAAGGCAGCAAACATCACAGATCCCACAATTTCACCGGCTGAGCTTTCAGAAGCAATCATCCCTGTAATCACAGGTGAAGATTTTGTATATGTTGGTGCAACAGGCGAAATGACATGGGACGAGACAGGTGCTTGCACAAAGGTTCCTCAGATAGTAGTTCTTGGTAAATAATTTTAATTTTACTTGCTGAATTCTCGTAGGGGCGATTTTCGCCCCTGCGATATTCTTGTTTCAAGGGATATTTTTTGCTTTCTCTGCACCGTTGCCTGCTCACGGCAATCGGTAGCGTATGGGATTTATTTCGTGAGCGGAAAGGCTATTGATATTTATGAGTACTTTAATTGACGGACTCAGTCTTGGCAGTATTTATGCCCTGATTGCCCTCGGTTATACAATGGTTTACGGAATTGCAAAAATGCTTAACTTTGCACATGGCGACGTTATAATGGTTGGTGCGTATGCAATTCTTTCTACTATCGCACTTTTGGGAAGTCCGATTGCAATAGTTGTTGCCATACTCGTATGTACCGTATTGGGTATTTTTATAGAAAAGCTGGCTTATAAACCACTTAGAGGTGCATCGCCGCTTGCTGTTTTGATTACGGCTATCGGTGTAAGTTATTTCCTCCAGAGTGTCGCCCAGCTTATTTACGGTGCAAAATCACAGCCTGTTACTATTGGAAATTTCGGGTCAGTTGCAATAGGTGATACAAAAATCAGCCTTGCTGCTATTATTACTCTTGCAGCAGGTGCAGTTATTATGATTGCACTTACCCTGTTTATAAAAAAGACTAAAATGGGAAGAGCTATGCTTGCAGTTTCTGAGGACAGAGGCGCTGCACAGCTTATGGGAATAAACGTAAATAAGGTTATAACAGTAACCTTTGCTATAGGTTCTGCACTTGCTGCGTGTGCAAGTACATTTTATCTTATGCAGATTCCGTCTACCAGTCCGACACTTGGCGCTATGCCCGGTATCAAGGCATTTACGGCTGCAGTTATCGGTGGTATTGGCTCAATTCCGGGTGCTATGATAGGCGGTATGCTTCTTGGTGTTATCGAAAAGATTTCGCTTAGTATTCCCGTATTGGCACCATATACAACTGCGCTTGAGTTCAGTTTGCTTATTTTGATACTTCTTGTTAAGCCGACAGGACTTTTGGGTAAGCTTAAGAGAGAGAAGGTGTAAGGGCTGTGGCAAAGAATAAATTTAAACTGAAGCATCATATAAACTATATCGGTGTAGGCCTATTCTTAGTTATAACCGCTATAATGATGTTTATGGGGGTACTTAATCGTTCTACGGCGAACCTTATTACACAAATTGCATACTCGATTATTCTTGCAGTATCATTAAACCTTGTAGTAGGCTTTTTGGGCGAGCTTAGCTTAGGACACGCAGGTTTTATGTGTGTAGGTGCATATCTTGGCTGCTTCTTTGCTAAGTATATGTTCACCTTTACCGACTCAAAGCTTCTTGTACTTATTGTTTCTATGCTTGTTGGCGGTCTTGTTGCGGCTGTGTTTGGATTTATAATAGGACTTCCGGCACTTCGCTTAAAGGGCGACTATCTCGCGATTGTTACTCTTGCATTTGGTGAGATTGTAAGAACAATTTTCAAGAACCTTGACACCTTTGGCGGTGCGTTAGGTCTTTCTACCAAAAAGTACGGCAGTGAGCTGTTTATAATTGCACTTATAGTTGTGCTTATTATGCTGTTTGTAATGCAAAATCTTATCAGGAGTAAGCACGGAAGAGCGATTACTGCTATCCGTGATAACGAAATTGCGGCAAAGGCTATGGGTATTAACGTAACATTCTATAAGCTTTTGGTATTTGTTGTTGCTGCGTTCTTTGCGGGAATAGCAGGAGTTATATACGGACACTATGCAACACCTGTTCTGTACTCGTTTTTCTCCTACAACTATTCAATAGAAATTCTTGTAATGGTTGTACTTGGAGGAATGGGTAGTATTACAGGCTCTATCATTGCGGCTACACTTATCACATATATTAACTTTGTGCTTACAACCAACCTTTCAGGCGACCTTGCAGCACTTAAGTTCTTGATTTATGCAATTATTCTTATTGCTATGATTATCTTCAATAATGCACCTGCATTAAATCCTGTTAAAGAGAAGCTTAATAGCTATAAGGACAAGGTTCTTAATAAACTTACAGGCTGGATTGTTAAGAAAAAGTATGACCCGTCTCAGATTGTTGATGACCATGCTGCTTGGCATAGAATTCCTTCCAAAATCAAGATGGATGCACTGTTGACAGTTGACATCACAGATAAGAACAACCAGAACGGAGGGGATAATAAATGAGCGAAATAATGCTTGAAACCAAAAATCTTGGTATTTCCTTCGGTGGTCTTAAGGCTGTTGATAACGTAAATATGACTGTTAGAAAAGGTCAGCTTTACGGACTTATCGGACCTAACGGTGCAGGAAAAACTACATTGTTTAATCTTCTTACGGGTGTATATAAGCCGACTTCAGGTAGCTTTTACTTAGACGGCGAGGAACTTACAGGCAAAGGTCAGGAGCAGATAAACCATAAGGGTATTGCAAGAACCTTCCAGAACATCAGACTTTTCAATAATATGAGTGTTATAAGAAATGTTATGGTAGGACTTCATAATCAGCCCGAGTTTAAATGTAACCCGTTTGTAAGTATGTTCCGCCTTCCTGGACACTTCGCATCGGAGAAGAAAATGCGTGAAAAGGCTAAGGAGCTTTTAAGGATATTTGACCTTGAAGAAGAACGTAATAATCTGGCTTGCAATCTTCCTTACGGAAAACAGAGGAAGCTGGAGATTGCAAGAGCTCTTGCAACCAATCCCAAGCTTTTATTGCTTGACGAGCCTGCGGCAGGAATGAACCCTAACGAAACTGCTGAGCTTATGGATATTATCCGCTTTGTCAGAGAAAAGTTTGATATGACAATTCTTTTGATTGAGCACGATATGAAGCTTGTAGCGGGAAT
>JAZROS010000144.1:0-10915 GCA_045648825.1 Clostridia bacterium
GGGAGTTGTCTTCCTAAGACCGCTTGGCCTCCGACTTAGCCGTGTTACATTCATTTACCACTATTTTCCGAGTGTGCCTTTTGTAGTGCTGATGCTTGCCTTTTCGGCTGATAAGCTTTTAGGCAATGGCAAAAAGGCAAAAACGGCAATGGCACTTTATCTTGTGGGCACGGTAGCACTTTTTGTAATGTTCTATCCTGTTCTGTCGGGATACCCTGTAAGTATGGAATATGTCAAGACATTTCTTAAATGGTCAAATGAATGGGTTTTAATATCAGGCATATAAGGAGTATATGATGATAAGAGAAGTGAAATCTGAGATAATAACCGACTTGGTTGCAAAGATGTGTATTGAAGCAAACTGCATCATAGCACCAGAAATTAAAGAGGCAATGGAAAATGCAAGAGAAACAGAGCAGTCTGAGGTAGGTAAAACCGTTCTTTTAAATCTTCTCGAAAATGCACAGATTGCCAAGGATAAAATGATGCCCATTTGTCAGGATACGGGAATGGCAGTGTTTTTTGTCGAGCTTGGCAAGGACGTGCATATAGTGGGGAAAAACTTAACCGATGCAATAAATGACGGTGTAAAAAAGGGCTATACCGAGGGATATTTGAGAAAATCGGTAGTAAAAGACCCGTTAATCCGTGAAAACACCAACGATAATACCCCTGCCGTGATTTACACCGAGCAGACAGACGGCGATAAAATCAAAATCACCTACGCACCCAAGGGCTTTGGCAGCGAGAATAAGTCCGCACTTAAAATGCTTAATCCTTCGGATGGCGAGCAGGGAGTAATAGATTTTGTAATAGATACGGTCAGGAAAGCAGGTGCGAACCCCTGTCCGCCGATGGTGGTGGGAGTAGGCATAGGCGGTACTATGGACAAGGCGGCATACCTTGCCAAAAAGGCACTAACCCGTGAGATTACAACAGAGAACGAGAATAAATTTTATGCCGATATGGAAAAAGAGCTTCTTGAAAAGATAAATATGCTCGGCATAGGTCCACAGGGAATGGGCGGTACAACAACGGCATTAGGAGTAAATATAGAAGTTTTCCCCACTCATATAGCAGGACTCCCCGTAGCAGTTAATATTAACTGCCACGCAACTCGCCACTCTGTAGTGGTGATATAGTCGGCTGGTTAAAATTCCGCATCTCATCACCTCTCGCTCGGGGCGGTACCTTCGTACAGCTCCCTCGTTGCGAGGCAATAATCTGCCAAATTTTTCCACAGCCTCGGTTTCGGCAGGTTGAGATTTCGCATCTCACCATTTTCATAAATAAATCTTTACAAACAAAAGCTAATATGTTATCATATACTATAACAAAAGAATAATCTTCAGGGCAGGGTGTAATTCCCGACCGGCGGTTATAGTCCGCGAGCTTAGGCTGATAACGGTGAAATTCCGTAACCGACGGTAGAGTCCGGATGAAAGAAGAGAAAAATGTGTATTTTTGCACGCCCTGAATATTTTAGGGCGTGTTTTTATTTAATTGAAAAGGGTGGTATTATGAACAACAAAACAAAAATGTATGTATCTGTGGGAGCATTTTCGGCAATCGCTTTTGTTCTGCAGGTTATTGGAAGTGTGATGGGGCTTAAGGTTGCGGGATTTTTAGAGATTGAGATTTCCGACCTTCCCGCACTAATTATGGCACTGGCATTCGGGCCGATGGCGGGAGTGTTTACAGAATTTGTAAAAAATCTTCTCCACTCGACAATGACCTCGACAGGCTTTGTAGGCGAGCTTGCAAACTTCGTAATAAATGGCACTCTTTGTGCCGTAGCAGGACTTATTTATAAGCGAAACAAAACCAGAAAAGGTGCAGTAATTGCGCTTGTTGTTGCGACCTTTGCCATGGCAATAGCGGGAGTTTTGGCAAATCTCTTTATTATGCTGCCTCTTTATATGCCAACTGCACCGTTTGACGTAAAATTGAAATTAGTGATGTTCACCATTTTGCCCTTTAATATAGTGCGCGGCCTTGCACTTTCGGTGATTACTTTCTTAATATACAAACACATTTCGCCTATTATTAAGGGCACCCACTCATAATTTCGACAAAATTATAGCCATTTGCATCTCCAAAATGTAAAATAATACTTGATTTCTCGTCTTATATGTATTAAAATAGAAGTAAGAATAAGGTGTGAAAGAGGAGATATTATGTCAGTTATTAAATTTAATTACAAAAAAGCACTTCCTTTCGTTGCCCGGCACGAAATTGATTATATGGCAGAATACGTTGCGGCAGCACATAATATGCTCCATAACGGCACCGGCGCAGGAAACGATTTTCTCGGCTGGGTGGATTTGCCGGTAAATTATGATAAAGAAGAATTTGCAAGAATTAAAAAAGCGGCGGAAAAAATCCGTTCCGACTCGGAAGTTCTTATCGTAATCGGAATTGGCGGCTCGTACCTTGGTGCGAGAGCGGCTATCGAAATGCTTTCACATTCTTTCTATAACTCGCTCGATAAGGAAAAGAGAAACGGCCCTAAGATTTACTATGCAGGTAACTCTATCAGCTCAACATACCTTGCAGAGCTTTTGGAGGCGGTAGAGGGCAAGGATATTTCGGTAAATGTAATATCCAAGTCGGGTACAACCACCGAGCCTGCAATCGCATTTAGAATTTTCAAGGAATTGCTTGAGAAGAAATACGGCAAGGAAGAGGCTAAGGGCAGAATTTATGCCACAACCGACGCAAAACGCGGTGCTTTAAAGAGCTTAGCTGACAGCGAAGGCTATGAAAGCTTTGTTATAAGCGATGACGTAGGCGGCAGATACTCTGTTTTAACAGCAGTAGGACTTCTTCCGATAGCGGCTGCAGGCATTGATATTGATGCAATGATGCAGGGTGCTAAAGACGCAAGAGAAAGATATATGAACCCCAACCTTTTGGAGAATGAGTGCTATCAGTATGCAGCAGTTAGAAATGCACTTCTCAGAAAGGGTAAGTCTGTCGAAATGATGATAAACTTCGAGCCTGCACTACACTATTTTGCTGAATGGTGGAAGCAGCTCTACGGCGAGAGTGAGGGTAAGGACAATAAGGGCATTTTCCCTGCAGCAGCCGATTTCTCCACCGATTTGCACTCGATGGGGCAGTATATTCAGGAGGGTCAGCGTATTCTGTTCGAAACAGCAGTGCGTGTCGAAAAACCCAAAAAGAATATCGTAATCGAGGCTACAGACGATAATATCGACGGCCTTAATTTCCTTGCAGGGAAGACTCTCGATTATGTAAACCTCAAAGCAGCAGAGGGAACAGCACTTGCTCATACCGACGGCGGTGTGCCTAACTTAGAGGTTATTGTATCCGAGCTTTCGGCATACAATTTCGGACAGCTGGTATACTTCTTCGAAAAGGCTTGCGGAATTTCGGGATATCTTTTGGGTGTTAACCCATTTGACCAGCCTGGTGTTGAAGCATATAAGAAGAATATGTTTGCACTTTTAGGCAAGCCCGGTTACGAGGACCAGCAGGCAGAGCTTGAAGCAAGACTCAAATAAGGAACGAACAGCCGACGGCTGTTAATATAAAATTCAAAGGAGGACAAAATTATGGTAGAACTTTTGATTGGTAAGAAGGGCACAGGAAAGACAAAGGTGCTTATTGAGAATGTTAATAACGCAGCAGCAGTTGCTAACGGAAACGTGGTATTCGTGAGCAACGACACCTCGCGTAATATGTATGACATCAAGTCAGCAGTAAGAATGTACGACACATCAGAGTTTGAGATTGTTTCGTGGGAGGAGTTTTTGGGCTTCATCTGCGGTATCATCAGCGGTAACTTCGATATTACAAATATCTTCGTTGACGGAACACTCAAGATTGTAAACCACTCAATGGACGGTTTCGAGGAGTTCTTAAAGAGAATTGAAGAAATCGGCAAGAAATTCAACATATCATTTGTGCTGTCAGTAAGTATCGATGCCGAAACAGCACCCGACTACATCAAAAAATACGCTTAATTCTAAGACGGCCAAGTCTTATATTGAAAGGAACAACAGATAAAAATGCAGTATCAGAGTACGAGAAACAAAAGCATTGCTATCACAGCGGCAGAGGCTATCAAAAAGGGTCTTTCCGAGGAGGGCGGACTTTTTGTCCCCGATTCAATTCCGTCGGTAAGCCTTGATGAAATTGCCGGAATGAAGGGTATGAACTATCGTGAAAGAGCAGAGTTCATTCTTTCCAAGTACCTCACCGACTTTACCGCTGAGGAGCTTAAATACTGTGTGGAAAATGCTTATACCAAGGAGAAATTCGAAACTGACAATATAGCACCCGTTTATAAGCTGGACGATAATACATATTTCCTCGAGCTTTGGCACGGTCCCACTTGTGCTTTTAAGGATATGGCTCTTCAGATTTTGCCCTATTTACTTACAACATCTATGAAGAAAACCAACGAGAATGACGAGGTTGTAATCCTTGTTGCCACCTCCGGAGATACCGGCAAGGCAGCGCTGGAGGGCTTTAAGGATGTTCCGGGCACAAGAATTGTCGTTTTCTATCCCGACAACGGTGTTTCTGAAATTCAGAAGCTGCAGATGATTACACAGGAAGGCGAGAATGTGAGTGTTTGTGCGGTAAAAGGCAACTTTGACGATGCACAAAACGGTGTAAAGCGTATCTTTACCGATAATGGCTATAAGCAGATGCTTGCCGCTAACCACTTCAAGCTTTCGAGTGCAAACTCAATTAACTGGGGCAGACTTGTTCCGCAGATTGTGTACTATTTTTCTGCATATGCAGATATGCTTAAGGCTGACGAAATTAAACTTGGCGAAAAGATTAACGTAGTTGTTCCGACAGGTAACTTTGGTAATATTTTAGCATCATACTATGCTTATCAGATGGGACTTCCCGTTAATAAGTTCATCTGTGCGTCCAATAAGAATAACGTCCTTACAGACTTTATCAAGACAGGTAAGTATGATAAGAACCGCAAGTTCCATACCACCATTTCTCCGTCGATGGATATTTTGATTTCAAGTAACCTTGAGAGATTTTTGTACCATTTGTCAGGCAGAAATGACAGCTTTGTAGCAGATTTGATGCAGAAGCTAAACGGCGAAGGTTCGTATGAAATTCCTGCAGATATCAAGGATAAGATGACCGCGCTCTTTGCGGCAGGCTGCACAGATGATGATGAAACTATGGCTGCTATTAAGAAGTGCAACGAGGAATTTGGCTATGTGATGGATACTCATACCGCCGTTGCAAAAGCGGTATATGATAACTACGTTGCTGAAACAGGTGATAAGACAAAGACGATTATCGCATCAACTGCAAGTCCGTTTAAGTTTAACCAGAGTGTACTTATTGCACTCGGCGGCAGCGGTGCAGTTGCAGGCAAGGACGAATTTACACTCCTCGGCGAGCTTTCCGAAAGAAGCGGTATGAAGATACCCGACTCTCTCGCATCGCTTAAAACCAAACCGAAACTCTTTGAATCGGTTTGCGATAAGGGCGAAATGATTGAGGTTGTAAACGACTTTTTGCAGATATAACTAAATAAATTGATGGGCTTCCTTTTGGGAAGCCCTTTTTTAATAAAAATTCAATCAACATATCATAAATTCCCCAAAACTCACATAACTATATACAAAAACCAACATATATGGAGGAAAAGATATGGAGAACATTTACCGCGACATTGCCGAGCGAACCAACGGCGATATATACATTGGCGTTGTAGGGCCAGTCAGGACGGGCAAGTCCACCTTTATCAAAAGATTTATGGACTATCTGGTAATTCCGAACATTGACAACGAGTATAGTGCAAGACGTGCAAAAGACGAGCTTCCGCAGTCGGCGGCAGGCAGAACAATTATGACCACCGAGCCTAAATTCATACCAAATGAAGCGGTAGAGGTAAATTTGGGCGATAACGCACATATGCGAGTGCGTTTGATTGATTGCGTAGGCTATATCGTAGATGCTGCAAACGGCTATATGGAGGAAGACAGTCCGAGAATGGTGCAGACTCCGTGGTCGGATGAGGCGATGCCCTTTGTAGAGGCGGCAGAGCTTGGCACTAAAAAGGTAATACACGAGCATTCCAATATTGGACTTGTGGTAACAACCGACGGCAGTATCACCGACATACCCAGACACGAGTATCTCGAGGCAGAGGCGCGGGTTATAAACGAGCTTAAGGCAATCAACAAGCCGTTTGTCGTGCTTTTAAATTCCACAAACCCCACCTCTCCCGAGGCAAAGGCGGCAAAACGTGAAATAGAGGAAAAGTACGGTGTTTCGGCAGTTGCGGTAAATTGCCGTGAGCTTGACGGCGATGATATTTCAAGCATAATTGAGGCAATTTTGTTTGAGTTCCCGATAGATAACGTCAGAATCACACTCCCTCGCTGGCTTATGGGTCTTCCCAACGGACACTGGCTCAAGGATGCCGTTTACGGTGCGACTGTTTCTGCTTCCGAACAGCTTTCGAGAATAAGTGATGTAAGAAATCTCTCGAAAGAGCTGTCCGAGTGCGAATATGTCCAGTCGGCATATGTTGACGGTATAGATTTGGGCAGCGGAAGTGCAAAGGTTGAGCTTTCTGTGCCCGACAAACTTTTCTACCGTATTCTTGGCGAAGAATCGGGCTTTGACATTGAAGACGAGGATGCACTTATAAGTCTTATCAAGGAGCTTGCACGCACCAAAAAGGAGTATGACAGAGTGGAGCAGGCGCTTGTCAGCGTGCGTCAGACAGGGTATGGTATCGTTGCACCAAGTACGGAGGAGTTATCTCTTGAAGAACCAAAAATTGTCCGCCGTGGTAATAAGTTTGGTGTCAAGCTTTCAGCATCTGCACCGAGTATACATATGAGCCGCTACAAAATAATGTGTTAATAAGCATCATCAGACATATTGGTTTGAGGGTGTATTTTTTTATGTTAAAATACGCGATAAGAGGGAGATTCTGTCGGTATATAATTGTTGACAAATAATTGGTTCGGTGATACAATATAATTGTATATTCTATATAATGAGCACAGTTGTATGGTTTTTTTATAAGGTGTAGTAATTAGCATATGAGGGATTAGATTATGAAAGAAAGAATCTGGCTTTCCACTCCCACTATTCACGGGGAAGAACAGGCGTTTGTGAAGGAAGCTTTTGACACAAACTGGGTGGCACCTCTTGGCAAAAATGTAACAGAGTTTGAAAATGAAATCGGTAAGTATTTGGGCATCAAGGGTGCTGCGGCAATGACAGCGGGCACTCATGCTTTGCATATGGCAGTAAAGCTTGCAGGCGTGGGGGACGGAGATGTTGTTTTATGTTCCGACTTAACCTTTGCAGCAACAGTTAATCCTGTTACCTATGAGGGCGGAGTTCCAGTATTCGTTGACAGCGAACGTGAAACGTGGAATATGAACCCCGAGGCGCTTGAAGAAGGTATTAAAAAATATAAAGACAGAGTCAAAGCTGTAATAGTGGCGAATTTGTACGGAACACCGGCAAAGCTTGATGAGATTGCAGACATATGTAATAAATACGGCTTGGTTTTGATAGAAGACGCTGCCGAGTCGCTTTCCGCTACATATAAAGGACGACAGACAGGTACTTTCGGGAAATATAACGCAATAAGCTTTAACGGAAACAAGATAATAACCACGTCAGGCGGGGGAATGTTTTTGTCCGATGACGAGGAGGCGGTGTCTAAGGTGAGGTTCTATTCCACTCAGGCGAGAGACCCCGCACCGCATTATCAGCATAGCGAGATAGGGTATAACTACCGTATGAGCAATATTGTTGCAGGTATAGGTCGTGGACAACTTCTGCATTTAGATGAACATAAACAATTAAAAAAAGATATATATGAACGATATAGTGATGCGTTTTTAGACGTGCCTGTTAGAATGAACCCTTATCTTGAATGTTCGGAGCCTAATTTCTGGCTCAGCTGCTTTACAATAAATAAAGAGGCGATGGATAAGGTAACACCAGAGAGAATAAGGCTTGCTTTGGAGTCAGAAAATATCGAGTCAAGACCGATTTGGAAGCCTATGCATATGCAACCGGTATTTAAGGACAATGACTTTATAACAGTTAACAATGATGATGTGGGAGCAGACATTTTTGAAAGAGGCTTGTGTCTGCCGAGCGATATTAAGATGACTAAGGAGCAGCTGGCAAGAGTTGTTGCTATAATAAAGGAGCTATTCTGATGTATAAAAAGTATATGAAACGTCCTGTTGACATACTTTGTGCACTTGCAGCTATAACGGTGTTTGGTTGGCTTTACATAATTGTTGCTGTGCTTGTGAGGGTAAAGCTCGGAAGTCCTGTTTTGTTTAAGCAGGAGAGACCTGGTCTTAACGGCAAAATATTTACACTCTATAAATTCAGAACAATGACTGATAAAAAGGACGAAAACGGCAATCTCCTGCCCGACGGAGAAAGACTGACTTCGTTCGGAAAGTTTTTGAGAAAAACAAGCCTTGACGAATTGCCGGAGGCGTTTAATATACTAAAAGGCGATATGAGCGTAGTGGGTCCAAGACCGTTGTTGGTTAGTTATTTAGATAAATACGATGAACGCCAGAAACATCGGCACGATGTAAGACCGGGGCTTTCCGGACTTGCTCAGGTAAACGGAAGAAATGCGATTACGTGGGAAGAAAAGTTTGAATATGATTTAGAGTATGTACATAATGTTTCATTTATGCTGGACGTCAAAATCATATTTTTAACCGTATGGAAAGCTTTTGTAAAAGAAGAGGGCATTTCTGCGGCGGGGCAGGCGACTATGGGCGAATTTGCCGGAACAAAGGAGCAACAAAATGTGTAAAGAGGTCATCATAATCGGTGCCGGAGGGCACGGCAAGGTTATTGCGGATATAATAGAGAAAAGAGGAGACAGGGTTTTCGGTTTTCTGGATGATGGCTCAGGACAAAAAGAGGTATTTGGCTATAGTGTACTCGGAAAGACCTTGGACTGTAATAAGTTCAAAGATAAAGAATTTTTTATTGCTATCGGAAATAATTTGGTCCGAAAAAAAATAGCATCTGAGAATGCTGACCTTATGTACTATACAGCAATTCATCCAAATGCAGTTATCTCAAGAGGTGTAGAAATCGGTGTTGGAACCTGCATTATGGCAGGCTGTGTAATCAATGCCGACACAAAAATAGGAAAACACTCGATAATAAACAGTGGCTCTGTTGTAGAGCATGACAATGTTCTGGCGGATTTTGTGCATCTTTCGCCGGGGGCGGTGCTTTGCGGTACTGTCTCTGTCGGGGAGTGTACGCATATAGGTGCAGGGGTTACTGTGAAAAATAATATAACAGTTGCGGCAAAGTGTGTAATTGGAGTAGGTGCAGCGGTTGTTAGCGATATTGATTATGAGGGTGTATATGTAGGCGTTCCCGCAAAGAGCATAGGCAAATAGGGAGAAAATGAGTATGAAGATATTGTATGTTACTACAGTTGGTACTACAATGAATTTTTTTAATATATTTATTAGAAAATTGTTAGATGAAGGGCACGAGGTGCATATTGCAACTAATCAGGGTATAAGCAAAGTTCCTGATTGCTATGTAAACTGGGGATGTAAAATATATTCGCTTTCTTGTTCTCGTTCTCCTTTAAGATTGGGAAATATAAAGGCAATTAATCAAATTAAAAACATCGTAGAAGAAAATAGTTATGACATAGTTCATTGCCATACACCTATTGCTGCTATGTGTACAAGACTTGCGTGCATAAAGGCAAGAAGGAAGGGTATGAGAGTTATTTATACTGCTCACGGGTTTCACTTTTATAAAGGTGCACCGTTAAAAAATTGGATACTGTATTATCCTATTGAAAGGCTTTGCGGTAGATTAACGGATATTTTAATCACTATAAATAAAGAGGATTATTACTTTGCCAAAAAGAAAAGACTGGCAAAAAAAGTTGAATATATACCCGGTGTTGGGGTTGATATTGATAAGGTTAAAGATATAAGCGTAGATGTAAACGCAAAAAGGAAGGAAATAAACATAAAAGACAATAAAATAATGTTGCTATCAGTTGGTGAACTGAATGAAAATAAAAATCACGAAACAGTAATACGTGCAATTAAAGATATTGAAAACATTCATTATGTAATAGCGGGTAAAGGGAAATTGCAACAGCATTTAGAGGATATAATAGAAGAATTATGTCTTTTAGATCGAGTGAGTTTGCTTGGGCAAAGAAAGGACGTTATCGAATTGTGCAAGACTGCGGATGTTTTTATCTCTTCTTCAATCCGCGAGGGTCTGCCTGTTTCGGTGATGGAGGCGATGGCAAGCTCGTTGCCATGCGTAGTAACAGAAATTCGTGGCAATACTGACTTGATTGATAAAAATGGCGGTATGTATTTTCAACCAGGTAATGTTAATGATTGTAAAAGGGCGATTGAAGAAATATTGGCAAGTGATTTAGTTGGCATGGGAAAATACAACGAAACAAAAGTCAAATCTTAGGGGAATGATGCAGTGTATGAACAAATGAATATTCAATAGAAATGTGATAGAGCTGAAAAGAAAGAAGAGGTTTTTAGGTAATGATAATTAACAGCATTATCGGATATGTACAGCACTATAATCATAAAAAATATTGGAAAATGCGTATGTATTTGTCTCAAAGTAAAAAGATAAATAAATTGAAAGCAGCATGGTTTCTATTCAGAATTAAGAGAATGGATGCGTTTAATGGTGCTTCGTTTGGAACGCACATAGGCCAGTGTGCATACTTTGCTACGCCACCATCCCTTCCGCATGGAATACGAGGTATTTTTGTCAGCCATAGGGCTGTTATAGGCAAAAATGCAGTAATATTTCATCATGTAACAATCGGTGAGGGAAAAGGCGGTGCTCCGCAAATTGGAGATAATTGCTATATAGGTGC
>JAZROS010000145.1:0-3766 GCA_045648825.1 Clostridia bacterium
GCACTTTTGAGTCTTCCTTCTATCTTAAAGGAATTGATACCAATACCCTCAAGCTCTTTTATATGGTCTAACAAGGACAAATCTTTAGGGCTTAAAAGGTACCCTTCATCTAAGTATTTACCATTTTTTTGCAGTTCATACGGCAGACGGCAAGGTTGGGCACACATTCCGCGGTTGCCGCTGCGTTGTCCGATTATACTGGACATAAGGCATTGTCCCGAATAGGAAAAACAAAGTGCCCCGTGCACAAAAACCTCAAGCTCCAAATCGGTGTTTTTTCGTATCACTTTAATTTCTTTTTTTGTAAGCTCCCTTGAAAGAACAACTCTTGAAAAGCCTCTTTTTTCGAGGGCTTTTACTCCTTCTTGGGTAGTGGTGGTCATTTGCGTACTTGCGTGCAAAGCTATTTCGGGCATAAGCTCCTTTATCCGCTCTGCCATACCCAAGTCCTGTATTATGACCGCATCAATACCCATACGGTAGGCCTCGGAAACATAGTGTATGAAATCCGCTCTTTCACGTTCTTTTACAAGAGTATTTGCTGCAAGATGTACCGAAACACCACGAAGATGGCAGTAATCAATCCATTTTCCAAGTGAGTCAAGTGTAAAATTATCCGCACCGCTTCGTGCCGAAAACCTGTCTGCACCAAGATACACCGCATCTGCACCGCTTTGTACCGCCGCACAAAGTGCCGCCTCTCCACCTGCAGGAGCAAGCAGTTCTGTCTTATTCATAGCTTTATCACTCTCAGCCTCTGTCTATCATATCAAGGAATTCCTTTTCCTTAAGTATCCAGTCAAGACGCATCTTTTCCCTTTCCTTGCGGAACTCCTCTTGCTTTTCTGCATTTATCCTTTTAAGCTCTGCAATGCACTCCTCTGCCGCAGCAAGCTTTTTCTCCAACGCATCAACGCTGTCAAGATCGTCCTTAATGCTGCTTAGCATACGTTCAGTTTTAAGCTCACTTGATAGGTTCAAAGCAGTCAGCACTGCAGCCATATCATATGTAATCTTTGAGTTACTGCTCATAAGGGAGCTCATTCTTTTGTTTACGTCATCAGCAATAGCGTTTATGTGATCCTGTCCCTCGTTTGACAAAACGGTAAAATTCTTTCCGCATATACTGACTCTCAATCTTGAGCTATGCTCCATAATAACACAGCCTTTCATAATTTTCATTCTATAATGTATAATTTATCCATTATATCTTATTATACTACCTTTTACTAAAAAAATCAAGATAATACTGCCTCTTCAAGAAAAAAAGTGTAACATACTAATTGTAAATCCACAAAACGAAACATAATAAAAACAGAAAAACACTTGACATAATTATAAAATAGTGGTATTATTGCATAGAATGGAAGTAGAGGCGCGGTGATTAAGAGTAACTGTTGCAGTAAACGGCAGAGGTAGCAGCAGCGAAAGGATGAACCGCCGAAGTGATGAACGGCTTGCCGTGAGCCGTCTGAGCTGGGCGTAATGCTAACAGCATTGCGACTGTCATCGAAAGATGGAGTGCTACTGCTGTAAATTACATTTTTTTGTGTATTTATAGGCAATAGCATATGCTATTGTTTTTTCTTTTATAAATACCGGAAAGGATTGAAGAAAATGAAAGAGAATTACAAGGTAGGTATTATCGGCGCGACAGGTATGGTTGGTCAGAGATTTATAACACTTCTTCACGACCACCCCTGGTACACAATCGAGGTTTTGGCTGCATCGCCCAGAAGTGCAGGCAAAAAATACACCGAAGCAGTTGGTGCTAAATGGGCTATGGACGAGGAAATCCCCGCATCAGTTGCTGATATGGTTGTTATGGACGCAAGTGCAGATGTAGAGAAGATTGCTTCTATGGTAGATTTCGTATTCTGTGCAGTTGATATGAAAAAGGACGAAATCAAAGCACTTGAAGAGGCTTATGCAAAAGCTGAGTGTCCCGTTGTTTCCAACAACTCCGCACACCGCCACACTCCCGACGTTCCGATGATTATACCCGAAATCAACGCAGACCATGCTGAGATTATAAATGCACAGAAGAAGAGACTCGGCACAAAAAGAGGCTTTATCTCTGTTAAATCAAACTGCTCTCTCCAGAGCTACGTTCCAGCACTTCACCCCTTAATGAAATACGGTATCACAAAGGTACTCGCTACTACATATCAGGCAATCTCAGGTGCAGGTAAGACCTTTGAAACATGGCCCGAAATGGTTGACAATATGATTCCTTACATTGGCGGAGAAGAAGAAAAGTCAGAGGTTGAACCGCTTAAAATCTGGGGCAAAATCGAGGGCGACAAGATTGTTGACGCAACAGAGCCGAAGATTACAACACAGTGTTTAAGAGTTCCCGTATCCAACGGTCATATGGCGGCTGTTTTCGTAAGCTTTGACAAAAAGCCCGAAATTGACGAAATCAAAAAGGCTTGGGCAGAATTTGCAGGTGAGCCTCAGGCTCTTAACCTCCCCCACGCTCCCAAGCAGTTCTTAAATTACTTTGAAGAGGATAACCGTCCTCAGTCCAAGCTTGACAGAATGATGGAGGGCGGAATGGCTGTTTCTATCGGCAGACTCCGTCCCGATACACAGTATGATTACAAGTTCGTATGCCTCTCACACAACACTCTTCGCGGTGCTGCAGGCGGTGCTGTTTTAATGGCAGAGCTTTTGACTGCAAAGGGATATATGGACTAAAACATATATTGCAAACAACGGACCGTCGAGGACGCCGGTCCCTACAAATGCGTTCCCCACCCAAAATCGAAAGGATTGGTTAAATATGAAGACTCTACCCTTTACCGGTTCGGCTGTTGCAATAGTAACACCGTTTAACGGCTTAGAAGTGGATTATGATGCACTCGGCTCTCTTATAGAGATGCACATTGCAAATAAAACAGATGCTATTGTTATCTGCGGCACCTCCGGTGAGGCATCAACTATGCCTAACGAGGAGCATATTGCAGTAATTGAATATGCAGTCAAAAAAGTAGCAGGCAGACTCCCTGTTATTGCAGGCACAGGCTCAAATGACACAGCACACGCAATTTATCTTACAAAGGCAGCAGCCGATGCAGGTGCAGATGCGATTTTGAGCGTTACTCCCTACTACAACAAGGCTAACCCCAGAGGTTTAGTTGAGCATTTTAAGGCAATAGCTGCTTGTTGCGACCTGCCGATTATACTTTATAACGTTCCCTCAAGAACAGGTATGACCATTTCAATTCCTGCACTTAAAGAGCTTGCAGAGGTTGACAATATAGTAGCAATTAAGGAAGCAAGCGGTAATATCGGTTATGTTGCAGAGATTGCTGCAAATGTGCCTGAGCTTCACATCTACTCAGGCAACGACGATATGATTGTTCCGATTATGAGCCTTGGCGGCAAGGGTGTTATCTCTGTTGTAGCAAACATTCTCCCCGAGGAAACTCATAATATCTGCCAGCTGTACTTAGACGGCGACACAGCAGGCTCACTAAAGCTTCAATTAGAAATGCTTGATGTTATAAACAATCTCTTTATTGAGGTAAATCCTGTACCCGTAAAAACTGCAATGGACATTCTTGGTTACAAAGTTGGCAATTTAAGACTTCCTCTTGCACCTATGGCAGAGGCAAACTACGAAAAACTTAAGGCAAGTCTTGCAGCATACGGCGTAAAGAAGCTTTGATAAAGAAGGTGCACTTATGACAAGGATTATTTTAAGCGGATGTAACGGCAAGATGGGGCAGGTTATAACTCGCCTTGCAGCTGATGACAGCGA
>JAZROS010000146.1:0-5016 GCA_045648825.1 Clostridia bacterium
CACGGGTAAAGGTTTTAGGTGCTTTCATTACAGTAACAAGCACCTCATCAATCACCTTATCATCCTTTATAATTCTGCCATAGTGAACAGTGTGGCTCTTGGCTTTTCAAATCTTAGTTTTGCCCTTAAACACCTTGTCCGCTATATCAATAGCATTTTGACCGCTTATGCGGATAACGGCAATCCCGCCCACACCCTGTGGTGTCGAGATTGACGCGATTGTTCTGTTATCCATAATTTCTGTTCCTTTTATTCCTTTTCAGGACGTAACTCCTTAAGTGCCTGCATAAAGGTTTCTATATCCGAAAAATGCTTATGTACCGAGGCAAAACGCACATATGCAACCTCGGCAAGCTCCTTAAGATGTGCCATTACCTTCTCACCTATTTCGGTAGAGGTAACCTCTTTAACCATCGACTGATAAAGTTCACTTTCTATATCGTCCGAAATCTTTTCCATCTGAGCAATCGAAATAGGTCTTTTTTCGCAAGCACGCATAAGACCTCTTAAAACCTTGCCTCTGTCATAAGGCTGACGTGAATTATCCTGTTTAATTACTGCAAGAGAGATAGTTTCAAGCTTTTCGTATGTTGTAAATCTCTTTTGACATTTAAGACACTCTCTGCGGCGGCGGATAGCACCGCCCTCCTCGGTCGGTCTTGAGTCAATTACCTTGCTTTCATCAAATCCGCAATAAGGACATTTCATACTCTGTTCTCCTTTCGGCTTTGTTTAATCCCGATAGTTCTTCTACTATAAATTATACCTTAATAATAATAACTTTTCAATAACGCGAATATTACATTAAGGTAACAATTCAGCAATATCCGTACACTCTACAAGTATAAATTCATTTCCAACTGCTTTAACAGCGCTCCATGGTATTACCCGTTCCTTTACCCTTGTAAAAATACCTGACAAAAAATCTTTAGGCGGCAGTATTATAGAATTTATTTTACCTGTTTCTATGTCAACATCTATATCGCTTACTGTTCCCAGCCTTTCTGCGTTATGTATATCAATTACAATCTTACGTCTTAAATCATTACTGTTACGCAAAAAACCACCTCTCAATGGATTTATATTCTTTTCTATTCCCTCTTATGATTGACAAAAACCGTTTTTAGTGGTAGAATTATCTGTGATTTTATATCTCTCAGGGAAAGGATTTCATACAAATGGACAGAATTACCAAAATACTTACCGATAAAGTTTCTGCCGCCTTTGAAAAATGCGGATATGACAGAGATTTGGGTACTGTCGGTGTTTCAGACAGACCTGAGCTTTGTCAGTTTCAGTGTAACGGCGCATTAAAGGGCGCTAAAATCTACAAAAAAGCCCCCATTATGATTGCAGTTGAAGTATGTGCTGTACTTTCAGAAGACAGCAGTATCAAAAAAGCCGATGCGGTTGTACCGGGATTTATAAACATTGTTCTAAATGATGATTACCTTATCGAGCTTCTGACCTCTCTTTCAGATGATGAAAATTTAGGCATCCCGCAGGTTGGCGCAGGAGAAAAGGTTATTATCGATTACGGCGGTCCAAATGTTGCAAAGCCGTTGCATATTGGGCACTTGCGTTCTGCAATCATTGGCGAATCTTTAAAAAGGCTTGCAAAAGAATGCGGCAGTGAGGTTATGGGCGATATTCATATGGGAGATTGGGGCTTGCAGATTGGTCTTGTAATCGCCGAGCTTGCTGTAAGACATCCCGATTGGAGATGCTTTGCACCCGATTTTGACGAAAGCACCGATACCATACCAACCTTAGATGTGGATACATTAAATGAGGTTTATCCCTTTGCATCAAAAAAGAGCAAAGAGGACGAAGAATTTGCAAAAGCCGCTCACGAAGCCACCTTTGAGCTTCAAAACGGCAGGAGCGGTTATATAGCACTTTGGAAAGAAATTATGCGTGCATCCGTAGCAGACCTTAAATCAAATTACGAAAAGCTCAATGTTGATTTTGAATTATGGTACGGCGAATCCGATGCAGACAAGTTCATACCTGAACTTATAGAGCGCCTCGAGAGCAAAAAGCTTTTAAGAGAAAGCGAGGGTGCAATGGTTGTCGACGTAGCACGTGATGATGACAAAGCTCCTATGCCCCCCGTTATTGTAAGAAAATCGGACAACTCCAGCATATATGCAACTACCGACCTTGCCACAATAATCCAGAGAGAAAAGGATTTTGCACCAGACAAAATCTGGTATGTTGTTGATAAAAGACAGGGACTTCACTTTGAGCAGGTATTTAGATGTGCTAAAAAAGCAGACCTTGTTCCCGAAAACACCGAGCTTGAGTTCCTCGGCTTTGGCACAATGAACGGTTCTGACGGCAAGCCATACAAAACAAGAGATGGCGGCGTTATGCGTCTTTCGGAGCTTTTAAAGACTGTTACCGACTCAGCAGAAGAAAAGCTGATGGCAAGCGAATTTGTAACTGACGAAAACAGAGCAGAAACCGCACGCCGTGTAGGTATGGCGGCTGTTAAGTTCGGCGACCTTATAAACCATCGTGCAAAGGATTATATTTTTGATTTGGATAAATTCCTTTCCTTTGAGGGCAAAACAGGAACATATCTGCTTTATACCGTTACACGTATTAACTCCATACTCAAAAAGACAGACAACGAAAATACTGCTCTTTGCGGTATCTATAACGATGCTGAACGTGAGCTTATTTTGTCAATACTTCTTTCAGGAGAGGCTTTCTGCTATGCCCACTCGGAAAAAGCACCCAATTATGTATGCGAAAGCGCATACCGTATTGCAACAGCTTTCTCACGTTTTTATCACGATAGCCATATTCTAAACGAACAGGACTCTAAAAAACGCGGTTCGTGGATTGCACTGATAAAGCTTACCAAGCAAGTGCTTACCAAGCACCTCGATGTTCTGGGCATAGAAACAGTTGATGCTATGTAATCGTAATGATGTCATACTGCATTTTGCATTATGACATCATTTTTATTTTGTTTACTAAATATAAAATATGGGCAAATTTTACAAAAACTATTGAAATACTACAAAATGTATTGTATAATAAAACTACCAAAATTATATTTAAGGAGATGGTAAACAAATGGAAAAGCTTTTTAAGCTGAAGGAAAACGGCACAACCGTTAAAACCGAGATTATCGCCGGTATTACGACCTTCCTTGCGATGGCGTATATTCTGGCAGTTAACCCGGCTTACTTAGGCGGTATTGAGGGCGCAACTGCAGGTGGAATTTTTACCGCAACCGCACTCTCTGCAGCAATCGCAACGCTTTGTATGGCATTCTTTGCTAACTATCCTGTTGCTCTTGCATCAGGTATGGGACTTAACGCATTCTTCGCATACACAGTTTGCGGTGCAATGGGTTATCCCTATGAGGTTGCTTTGACCGCTGTATTTGTAGAAGGTATCATATTCCTTGTACTTTCACTCTTTAAGTTCAGAGAAGCACTTGTAAACCAGATTCCGAAAAACCTTAAGTTCGGTATCACCGCAGGTATCGGTCTGTTTATCACAATTATAGCACTCTTAAATGCTGGCGTTGTAGTAGCTGACCCCGCAACAACTGTTGCAATCGGACAGTTTAACTCACCTCAGTTTGTTCTCTCTATTGTGGGACTTCTTATCATCGGTGTTCTTCACCACTTCAAGATTCCGGGCGATATCCTTTTAGGTATCCTTGCAACATGGGTACTTGGTATTATTGCTGAGCTTTGCGGTTGGTATGTTGTTGACGTAGAAAACGGTGTAAATTCACTTATCCCGTCCTTCTCAGGCATCAGCATCGCTGCTCCTGCAATGTTCAAGTTTGACTTTGGCTTTGTTGCAAGCAATTTGTCAACCTTCCTTGTTGTAGTATTCACCTTCCTCTTTACAGACATTTTCGATACAGTAGGTACTCTTATCGGTGTTGCTCAGAAGGGAAATCTTCTTGACGAAAAGGGCGAGCTTCCTAATGCTAAGGGCGCACTTCTTGCTGACGCAGTAGGTACAGTTGTTGGTGCTTGTATGGGTACATCAACAGTAACAAGCTATGTTGAGTCAAGTGCAGGTGTTTCTGCAGGCGGAAGAACAGGTCTTGCATCTGTTGTAACTGCAATCCTCTTCGTACTTTCATTAGTACTTTCACCACTATTCCTTGCAATCCCTGCATTCGCTACCACACCGGCTATGCTGTTTGTAGGTCTCTTGATGCTAAGCGCAATCAAGAATATGGAATTTGACGGCGATATGGCTGACGTTATCGGCGGATTTATTGCAGTAATCTTTATGCCGTTTACATACTCCATTTCAAATGGTATTATGTTCGGTATGCTTTCATGGGTAGTTCTTAAGATTTTGACCGGCAAAATCAAGGACGTTAAGCCTGTTATGTGGATTTCAACTGCACTCTTTGTATTCTACTTCGTAATGAAGTTTATGGGCAAGATGTAATTAAATACACAACAAAAAAATCAGGGCATATGCCCTGATTTTTTTGTTGCCCAAGAGCTATAAAACAGTTATTAACCTGTTTACATATCTTCAACAATATCTGTTACATACTTTTCTTCCATTTCAAGCTGTATCTGCTTCAGTTCCTCAATAACATCCGTTATCTTATTAAAAAGCGTAAAATACATTTCTTTATAATCAGACATAATATTTTTCTCCTTTCAAAATTAAAAAATGCGTGGCACAAACCTGCACCACGCCAAAAAACGCGGCTTAGATTTGATATAACCACATATCACAATCTAAATATGCTTGTTCCTTGATACATTGCGTATTTTTTGGATAGCAAACTATATTGTAGCCTACGTTTTTTTACAAAAACATACAGCCATCCAAAAATTGCATAAAAATAAGAACCTAAAATAAAAAATCAAGGTACAAAGAAACATATTTGTGATATGTGGTTGATTTTAGTATAGCATAGCTTTCAAAATAAATCAACACCAAAAATTATAAATCATCAAATTTCAGCAGTCATTTTTCGACACATTGTTACACAAAAAATTGAGGGCTAAGAAA
>JAZROS010000147.1:0-1919 GCA_045648825.1 Clostridia bacterium
TGTTAGTATGTTCCGCCTGCCTGGACACTTCGCGTCGGAAAAGAAAATGCGTGAAAAGGCTAAGGAGCTTTTAAGAATATTTGACCTTGAAGAAGAACGTAATAATCTGGCTTGCAATCTTCCTTACGGAAAACAGAGGAAGCTGGAGATTGCAAGAGCTCTTGCAACCAATCCCAAGCTCTTATTACTCGACGAGCCTGCGGCAGGAATGAACCCTAACGAAACTGCTGAGCTTATGGATATTATCCGCTTTGTCAGAGAAAAGTTTGATATGACAATTCTTTTGATTGAGCACGATATGAAGCTTGTAGCGGGAATTTGCGAGGAAGTTACAGTTCTTAACTTTGGTACAGAGCTTGCAAGCGGCGAAACGACTGAGGTTTTGAATAATCCTAAGGTTGTTACCGCATATCTCGGCGATGACGAAGCTTGATTGCTTCTAAGAAAGGAACAGTTATATGCTTAAAATAGAAAACTTGGAAGTTAATTATGGTATGATTAAAGCTATAAAAGGTGTATCCTTTGAGGTAAATCAAGGTGAGGTTATTGCTTTAATCGGTGCCAATGGTGCAGGTAAAACCACTATACTGCATACAATAACAGGTCTTGTCGGCGCAAAGGCAGGAAGAATTGAATTTGAAGGTCAGGACCTCTTGAAAACACCGGCTCATAAAATTGTCGAAATGGGTATGGCTCACGTTCCCGAAGGCAGACGTATTTTTCAGGAGCTGACTGTTTATGAAAACTTAAAGCTCGGCGCATTTATACTTAAGGATAAAAAGACAATCGAAAAAAATCTTGAATATGTCTATGCACATTTTCCAAGACTTAAAGAGAGAAAGAACCAGATTGCAGGAACTTTATCCGGCGGTGAGCAGCAGATGCTTGCAATGGGCAGAGCGCTTATGTCCAATCCTAAGATTATTCTTATGGACGAACCATCAATGGGACTTTCACCAATATTGGTATCGGAAATATTCCAGATTATAAAGGAAGTTTCGTCTGACGGAACAACAGTCCTTTTGGTAGAACAGAATGCCAAAAAGGCGCTTTCGATAGCAGACCGTGCATACGTTCTTGAAACTGGAAAGATTGCACTTTCCGGTGATGCAAAAGAACTTATGAACGACGAAAGCATTAAAAAAGCATATCTTGGTGAGTAAATAAGAAAAGCAGACCTTTTGGTCTGCTTTTCTTATTTACAGAAAACGTGTTTGCCAATTTTTTTAATAACCGGACGTGAGCGTATCCATTGATTTGTTGCGGTTACGGGATTGTAGTAATATATCGCACCACCTGACGGGTCCCAGCCGTTAAGGGCATCACGTGCTGCTTTGACACAGGAGTCTGTTGGAGACATATTTATCTGCCCGTCATCAACAGCAGTAAAAGCGCCGTTTTGATAGATTACGCCTGCAACCGAATTCGGAAATGATGAATGTTTGACTCTGTTTAGAACTACGGCGCCAACCGCAACTTGTCCTTCGTAGGTTTCACCTCTTGCCTCGCCGCTTATAAGCATAGCAAGGAGACGTACGTTGTTGTTTGATGAGGTTTGTGTTGTTTGTGAGGATATACCAATTTTCGCAAGTGTAGCTGCACCTGCTATCCCATCAGGCGTAAGACCGTTATTACGCTGAAAACGTTTTACTGCAGCTTCTGTTTTCGCACCGTATATACCGTCAGCTGTGCCCGAAAGATACCCCCACTGAATAAGCCTTTGCTGAATTTGACGCACCTCCGAGCCGGTTGAACCCCTTTTTGACAGAGCATATACCTGTGGCTGCAGAAGTAGAATAAAGCTCATAAGTAATGCAGTAAATTTTAAGTTTCTTTTTTTCAAGTTTTTTCCTCCTCTCGTTAATCCACCTTTATCCATATATTTACCGTAGTTTAGGTAAAATATACACAATTACACA
>JAZROS010000148.1:0-2937 GCA_045648825.1 Clostridia bacterium
CGTGGCGAGGCTTGTGATATTTCTGCAAGCGATGCGAGAGTTAAGACTCTTGTTATCCCTACAAACGAAGAGCTTATGATTGCCCTTGATACAGTTCGTCTTGTTGAAGGCAAATAATTATAAATAATAGCCAAAAAAGCAGTGGTATATTTTACATATATGATACTGCTTTTTTTGTTTTACATTAAGTTAATGTGGGTAAATATTTACTGAGAGTAAAAAAAGGAGGCTGGAAAGCTATGAACAACTACAAAATGGAAAACATTCGCAACATCGCAGTTATGGGACACGGTAAGTGCGGAAAGACAACACTCGTTGAGGCAATGCTGTTTAATGCAGGTGCTACTGACCGTATGGGTACTGTGTTGGATGGTACATCAGTATGCGATTATGATGCAGAGGAGATTAAGAGACAGCTTTCTGTTTCTTGTGCTTTTGCGCCTGTTGAATGGAAGGATACAAAGCTTAATATTATAGATACACCGGGATTTTTTGATTTTGTCGGTGAGGTTAAGGAGGGCATAAGAGCAGCTGACTCAGCACTTATAGCTTTGAGTGGCAGAAGTGGTGTTTCAGTTGGAACGGAACAGGTATTTAAGTATGCAAGAACTAAGGGAGTACCTATTGTGTTCTTTGTAAATAAGATTGACGATAACAGGGCCGATTACCAAAGAACGCTTGAGGAAATGAAAGATAAATTCGGTAAGTCAATTACACCCTTTGTGTATCCAATCCGTGAGGGAGACGAGTTTAAGGGCTTTGTTGATATAGTAGATATGACAGCGCGTCGTTATGAAGGAAAGGACAGAGTCGATATTCCTGTGCCTGATGGTATGGCAGAAATTGTTGCACCGCTTCGCGATATGATTATGGAAGCTGTTGCAGAAACTGATGATGCTCTTATGAATAAGTACTTTAACGGTGAGGAATTCACCTTTGATGAGATTAAAAAGGCAATCAGAAAGGGTGTAAAGGACGGAAGTATTTATCCGGTATATTGCGGATCAGGACTTGATAACATCGGTGTTAGGTCTCTTATGGACGGTATGTCAAAATATCTGCCTGCTCCGAATGAAATAGCAGAAATAGCACACGTTGCATCAAGCGGCGAGCCGATTGAGGTTGTGCAGGAGGTTTCTGACAGTGCTGCCGCTATTGTATTTAAGACAATAGCTGACCCATATGTCGGCAAAATGAGTGCATTCAGAGTATATTCGGGAACAGTTAATGCTGATTCTACACTATATAATGCAAATAAGGGTGAAAACGAAAGAATTGGTAAGTTATATATGCTTCGTGGTAAGAAACAGATTGAGGTTAAAAGTGTAAGTGCCGGAGATATTGGTGTTGTAGCTAAGCTGGACAAGACGGGAACGGGTGATACTCTTTGTGCAGAAAATAAGAATATAATTCTTACAGGTATAGATTTCCCTGAACCTGTTTTGTCTATGGCAGTTGAGGCTGTAAATAAGGGCGATGAGGAAAAAATTATCTCAGGTCTTAATAAACTCTCAGAAGAAGACCCAACATTTTCTGTAACAAATAATACAGAAACTAAACAAACCATTATTAACGGACAGGGAGAACAGCATATTGATATTATTTCAAGTAAGCTTAAGGCAAAATACGGTGTTGAAATGAAGCTATCCGAGCCGATTGTTGCTTACAGAGAAACCATAAAAGGAAAGGTTAAGGCAGAAGGCAAGCACAAGAAACAGTCTGGCGGACACGGTCAGTATGGTCATGTATTTATTGAGTTTGAGCCTTGTGTATCAGAAGAAATGATATTTGAGGAGAAGGTGTTCGGCGGAAGTGTACCAAAGAACTATTTCCCTGCAGTTGAGAAGGGATTAAGAGATTCTTGTTTAGCAGGTGTTCTTGCGGGATACCCTGTTGTTAATCTTAAAGCAACGCTTGTTGATGGCTCGTACCATCCGGTTGACTCATCTGAAATGGCATTTAAAACTGCTGCAAGCATTGCATTTAAAGAAGGGCTGGCAAATGCTAAGCCGGTACTGCTTGAACCGATTGGAAAGCTTAAGGTTTATATTCCTGAGTCTGTGATGGGCGATATTATTGGCGACATCAATAAACGTAGAGGTCAGATTATGGGAATGGGAGAAAGTGATAGAGAAGGACTAAATCTTGTTGAGGCAGAAGTTCCTGTAGCAGAGATGTTTAAGTATGCAACTGACCTTAGGTCGATGAGCCAAGGTAGAGGTACCTTTACTTTTGCCTTTGAACGTTATCAGGAAGCGCCTGCAAATGTGGCTTCTAAGGTTATTGAAGACAGAAAGAATTCTTAATTTGTGTATGTTTAGTTGTTTTTACTAAAAAAAAGACAAAATTTTGGATAATTGTAGTCTACACATTTGAGCAAAAGTATGTTATTATATCTTAGTAATTATAATTGCTCAGAAAGGGGTATTCTGTAATGGCAGATTTGCAATTAAAAAATATTTACAAAAGATACGCAGGCGGAGTAACAGCTGTAAGTGATTTCTCGATTGATATAGCTGATAATGATTTTATTATCCTCGTAGGTCCTTCAGGTTGTGGAAAGTCAACAACTCTTAGAATGATTGCCGGTCTTGAAGAAATTAGCGATGGTGAGCTTTATATCGATGGCAAGCTTATGAATGATGTAGCTCCTAAAGATAGAGATATAGCGATGGTTTTCCAGAACTATGCTCTTTATCCTCATATGACAGTTTTTGAGAATATGGCGTTTGGTCTTAAGCTCAGAAAGACACCGAAGGATGAAATTAAGAAACGTGTAACAGAGGCTGCTAAGATTCTTGATATTGAGCATCTTCTTGACAGAAAGCCGAAGGCTTTGTCAGGCGGTCAGAGACAGCGTGTTGCTATGGGACGTGCTATAGTTCGTAATCCTAAGGTATTCCTTATGGATGAGCCGCTTTCAAACCTTGACGCTAA
>JAZROS010000149.1:0-5342 GCA_045648825.1 Clostridia bacterium
AGGCTTTCCCAACGTGGGTAAGTCCACACTTCTTGCAGCTACAACAAAAGCAGAGCCTAAGATTGCAAACTACCACTTTACAACTCTTACCCCCAATCTCGGAGTGGTTGATATGGGCGAGGGTATGAGCTTTGTGCTTGCAGATATTCCGGGAATTATCGAGGGCGCGAGCGAGGGAGTCGGATTGGGACACGAATTTTTAAGACATATCGAAAGAACAAGACTTTTAATACACGTTGTCGATGTATCCTCAATCGAGGGCAGAAATCCTGTGGAGGATTTTGATATTATAAACAGTGAGCTTTCAAGATACGATTTAGAGCTTGAAAACCGCCCGCAGATAGTTGCGGCTAATAAGACTGACATAATTCAGGATGCAGAGGTTTATGAAAGCTTTCTTGCAAAAATGAAGGAACGTGGATACAAGGTATTTGAAATCTCTGCCGCAACGGGTAAGGGTGTAACCGAGCTTATGAAATACGCATACAGTGAGCTTTCAAAGCTGCCGCCTGTCAAGGTATTTGAGCCTGAGCTTGATTTGGAGGAGACGGCGGTTATTGACCTTAACGACCGAGGCTTTGAGATTACAAAAGAAGATGGAGTATTTGTTATCACAGGCACATGGATTGAAGCTGTCGGCGGCAGTGTGAACTTCTCGGATGAGGAGAGTTTGCAGTTCTTCCAGAGGGCGCTTCGCACAAGAGGTGTAATTGACGCTCTTTTAGAGGCAGGTATAAAGGAAGACGATTTAGTCAGAATAGGCGACCTTGAATTTGAATTTGTACTCTAAGGAGTGAACATAAATGGAAAATGAAAACGTGTTTGACATACAGATGCTTAGAAAAAGACGCGAAGAGCGAATGAGACGAAAAAGAAGAAGAGGTATTGTTATTATTGTAATACTTATTCTTGCAGTAATTTCAGGCGTTGTAGGATATAATTATTCAAACAGAATTCCCAAAGACGGTACAGTTGTAGAGATTGAAGTAAAAGAGGGCAGTACGGCAACTGCGATTGCAAATACTCTTGAAGAAAACGGACTTATCAAAAGTACACGCAGGTTTTTGAAGGATTTGAAGAAATCTGACTATGCCAACAGTCTTAGATTTGGTATGTATGAGATTGAACGCGGTACCGACCATCAGGGTATTATCGAAATACTTGCCAAGGGCGGTACACGCAAAAACGCAGTAACAGTTACCATTCCGGAAGGGTTTTCTCTTGAGAGGATTATAGAAAGACTTGTGGACTCCGGACTTTCAAGCACTGATGAGCTTTACAAGGCTTTGGAGTCTGATTATGATTATGAATTTTTACAAAGCATTCCTGACGATGAAGGAATAAAATACTGCCTGCAAGGATTTCTGTTCCCGTCAACATACGAGTTTTCCAAGGATATGCAAGCATCTGAAATAATCAATATGATGCTCTCGGAATTTGACAGACAGATAAACAAAGCAGGTATCAGCAGTAATGATTTATATCGAACTGTAACTCTTGCATCGCTTGTTGAAAGAGAAGCAAAGGTTGAGTCTGAAAGAACCATAATTGCGGGTGTAATAGAAAACAGAATTAAAAAGGGTATGAGACTTCAGGTAGATGCAAGTGTGGTTTATGCAATATCTGACGGTATGTATAATGTTGACCGTGTGCTTTATAAGGATTTGGAGGTAGATTCGCCGTATAATACTTATAAATACACAGGACTTCCGATAGGACCTATTTGTTCGCCGGGTATCAAATCTATTGAGGCTGCTGCAAAACCTGATAGGAACAGTTACTATTATTACCGTGTAGATTCATCAAAGTCGGACGGAAGTCATATATTTACCGAAAACTTTGACGAGCATAAGAATGCAGCCAACTGATTTTGAAAGGATTGCCGTAAATGGACTTAACATCAGTAAAGACAATTAAAGATATTTGCTCACGTTACGGATTTGTCTTCAAAAAAGGGCTTGGACAGAATTTCCTGACCGACAGCACTGTTTTAGACAAAACTGTTGAGGCGGCTGAAATTGAAAACGGTGTGCTTGAAATAGGGCCTGGTTTTGGTGTGCTTACCTATGCTCTTGCCGAAACGGGCAAAAAAGTTGTAGCGGTTGAGGTTGACGAGAGACTCCTGCCTGTTTTAGAAGAAACACTAAGCGAGTTTAACAACGCCGAGGTTGTACATCAAGATATTCTAAAAACAGATATAAAAGAACTTATAAAAGAGAAATTTGGCGATAATAAAATCAGCATAGCCGCAAATCTGCCGTACTATATTACTACACCGATTATAACCAGACTTTTAGAACTTAGACTTCCTGTTAATAATATGGTGTTTATGGTACAAAAAGAGGTTGCAGAACGCATCGCTGCCAAAAAGAGCAGAGATGTCGGTGCAATTAGCCTTTACTGTCAGTATTTTGCCGAGCCTGAGATTATATGCTCTGTTCCTGCAGGCAGCTTTTATCCGCCGCCAAAGGTTGATTCTGCCGTTTTAAGACTTCGTATGCTCGATGAGCCAAGAGTTAAGGTTGAGGACGAGGAATTGCTGTTTAAGGTAATAAGAGCATCCTTTGGACAGAGAAGAAAAACTCTTGCAAACGGACTTTCAGGCGGATTGGGAATGGACAAGCAGACGATAACGGAAATTATAACAAAATGCGGATTTTCCGAAACGGTGCGTGGTGAAATGCTTTCCCTTGAGGATTTTGCTAAAATTGCAGACGAAATTTACAGAGTAAAACGAGGTGTAAGATAACTATGAATATAAGGCTGTTTGGACTTGCAGACGATTCGATAGTTGACGGACCGGGACTTAGATTTGCGATCTTTACCCAAGGCTGCTACCATAACTGCGAGGGTTGTCATAACCCTAATTCTCACGATGTAAACGGCGGCTATGACGAGGACACCGATACAATTATTGAGAAAATTAAGTCAAATCCGCTTTTAGACGGTGTAACACTTTCGGGCGGGGAGCCGTTTTTGCAGGCAAAGCCGCTTACACTTATTGCATCTGCGGCAAAGGAGTCGGGACTTAATGTTATGGCATATACAGGATACACCTTTGAAGAGCTTATAAAGGGTGCAAATGAGGAAAACGGCTGGTATGAACTTCTCAAAAAGCTTGACTTGTTGGTAGACGGGAAATTTGTACTTAAGGAAAGAAGTATAGAGCTTAACTTTAAGGGCTCAAAAAATCAAAGGATACTAAACGTACCCGAAAGTCTTAAAGAGGGCAAAGCGGTATTATCTGAAATTGATAAATAAAAAAAGGCTGGTTTCAGCCTTTTATTTGTATAATCTTAAAAACCTTAAAACATTGCCCACTAAGTGCCTAAGTTTTAAATATACAGAACGAAGATGTTGTTTTGTAACCTGCTTTTTGCAGTATGAGCGGTATTTCTTGTCGGAACTGCTCACATAGGTGTCGCCACGGTAGAAGCCTTCCATAATTGCAAGTATTTGTTCATCCTTGATGCCGTACTCACGAAGATATTGGTTGTCGCCGCACATAGTATAGCTGTCATTTTTTACATCTACAACCCTGTGCAGAACAAATTGACCGTTTTCACGTCTGTAAAGGGGAAGGTCATATTTTTTCAGCTTGCGGTCGGCTTTTGTAAGGATTACCGAGTCGATATTTTGGCGAAGCATTGGTAGCATACTTGTGCCCTTGGGCGAGAAATGCACACTTCCGCCAGACGCTATCTGCTCTGCCATAATGGGCCATAGCTCATCAAGCGGTACTTTTACAATATCCTCGGGCATAGACATTTTGCTTCACTCCTTTTTAAATAATGACGTAATTATACCACACAAAAAATAAACTGTCAATTATTAAGATATAACCCTATAACTTATTTTCTGTGAAATATTTTTTGCTGTTTATTATTGAAAAGATGCAAGTAATTTGTTATAATTATAGAAACTTGGCATCCTAAATATCTAATACAATATAAGAAAGAGGCGATGTAGAATGGTAGTAACAGTAGTAGGTCTTGGACTTATAGGCGGTTCGATGGTGAGGAGATTAAGGGGGTTTATGGACGCAACGATTTACGGAGTGGACATAGATACCGAGACCTTAAGACTTGCCGAAAGCGATGGGGTTATTGACAAAGGCTTTACCGACGCAAGCACTATTGTCGGGGAGTCTGATTTGATTATCCTTTGTCTTTACCCAGAGAAAAACGTAGAATTTGTGAGGAAAAATGCACATTTATTAAAAAAAGATGCAGTTCTTACCGATGTGTCGGGTGTGAAGGGATATGTTCTAAACGGAATTAAGGGCTATCTTCCGGAAGGCGTGGAGTTTATCGGAGGACATCCGATGGCAGGACGTGAAACGGGCGGTTACAAAAGCTCGACAGACACACTTTTTAACGGTGCAAGCTATCTTATAACACCGTCTAAGGATAATTCTGCAAGGGCGGTTTCGCTTGTACGCAGTATGGCGGATTATATTGGCTGTCGGTATGTTGTAACAACCTCACCCGAGGAGCACGATGCAATGATTGCATACACCAGTCAGCTTATGCACGTTGTCGCGGTTGCCCTTTGCGATAACCCCCTTCTTGAGCGGTCGGCATCATTTTCTGCAGGGAGCTTAAGGGACTGTACGAGGGTTGCTCTTATAAATGCAGATATGTGGAGTGAGCTGTTTTTGGAGAACAAAGACGCACTTTGCGACAGAATAGACGAGTTTAAGGAAAGTCTTGATGCGATTAAAAAGGCGATGGATACAGGGGACAGGGAAGGGCTTAAAAATATACTTTCCCGTGCAAGTGAGCGTAAACAGAAGTGGCTAAGCGAAACTGTCAAGTAATATTATTAAAGAATCAGACATATGCTAATAGAGTTATTTTTAAAAGGAGGCTTGATGATATGAAGATATGCGTATTTGGTGCATCAAGTGCACTTATAGATAAGAGTTATATCGAAAGCGGAGAACAGCTGGGAGAGCTTATATCTACCAGAGGACATTCTCTTGTTTTCGGTGCAGGTGCAGAGGGTGTTATGGGTGCTGTTGTGCGCGGTGTACATAAGCACGGCGGCGAGATTATAGGTGTTGTTCCGACATTCTTTAATGTTGACGGTATCCTCTTTGAAGAATGTACCGAAATGATTAGAACGGAAACGATGCGTGAGCGAAAGTTTATTATGGAAGAAAAGGCAGATGCGTTTATTGTAGCACCTGGCGGAATAGGCACATACGAGGAGTTTTTTGAGGTTTTGACACTAAAGCAGCTTGGCAGACACGAAAAAGCGATTGTACTTCTTAATATAAACGGCTATTATGATAAAATGATTGATATGATAAACTACACCACAGAAAATCATTTTATGAC
>JAZROS010000150.1:0-3628 GCA_045648825.1 Clostridia bacterium
CGAGTCCCATCACCAGCTCCACAAACAAAAGGACAAGTAATTGTCCTTTTCATATGGGAGAGTTCCCGAGTGGCCAAAGGGGGCAGACTGTAAATCTGTTGCTTCTAGCTTCGATGGTTCGAATCCATCCTCTCCCACCAAAAATCGACAAGGTTCAATTTTGAATCTTGTCGATTTTACTTATTACCTATTCACTATTCACTTTTCCTTAAAAAGATTTGTCGATTTTTGGAAGGTAATAAGTAATAGTGAATAAGGAAGAAGTATTTTATATGGAGATGTTTATGGATAGTCCGTTACTTGTGAAGTCAAAACAATTTGCATTAAATATAATAAAAGTGTGTAATAAAGTAAAAAGCGAAAAAAGAGAAAGTGTACTTACAAATCAACTAATTCGCAGCGGTACAAGTATAGGTGCGAATATAAGAGAAGCTTTTTACGGACACGGTAAAAACGATTTTATTGCTAAACTTCAAATATCGCTAAAAGAGTGTTCTGAAAGCGAGTATTGGATTGAACTTCTTATAGAAAGCGGATATTGTGATGATAAGACAATTTTGGATAATTGTGTTGAATTAAAGAAAATTCTCATTTCATCAATCAATACTGCAAAGAAGAACAATAACTAAATAGCACCTAAGCCATTCAGCTCTTCCAACAGAGAAACTACCGTCAAGGTAGTTTTTTTATGCAAAACAAAAAAGGGCGGATGTAACATCCGCCCTTTCTTCGTATTATACTTCTTCTTTTACTTCTTCAATCGGGGTTGCAACCGGTTCTGTTGGCTCCTCTGTCGGCTCGGTTACAGGTACAGTTGTCGGTGCCGGAGTTACCACCGGCTCTGCTACCGCCGGAGTAGATGCAGGAACATCCTCCGGTGTAGGTGCAGGTGTTGCTACCGCCTTTGTTCCAACCGTAACCTCTGTCGGTACAGATTTATATGTACTTCTTGTAAGCTGTTCTCTCTTGACTTCTTTTCCGTTTTCCGTTACTATTCGCACCGAATCGACTACATATCCCGTTTTACCGCTCGACGTAACCTTTCGTGTACCCTCAGGCAGCGACGGGTCAAGAGTTTCATTTGTTGTTGGCTGATTGACAGCTACAGTTGTATTTACAACCTGTACCTTCTGTTCAACCGCAGGCTTTGCACCAAGAATTCTAACCTCACACAAACCACCTGATGCACTCGACTCTATCTTAATCGGGTTTTCGGTATTGTTGCGGAATTTAAAGTCTACAGCACCGTATGAAACCGTCGCATCCTGACCTTTGGGAACATACGCAACAGTAAGCGAATGGCTGCGTCTTTCCACTATTTCGAGGTTTGCATAAAGTACCGCAGAATAGAGTGTCGAGCTAACCTGACACACTCCGCCGCCTACCCCCTCCGTCTGACGTCCGTTTTCATAAACAGATGCTATCTTATAGCCATTAGCAAGAGACGGGTTTCCAATCGTTTCGTTATAAGAGAAAACCTCTCCCGGCATCAGAATTGTACCGTTTACACTCGCTGCCGCTCTCGATACATTAAATGCTCTGTTTGCAGTTGAAGTGGAATATTTACTGGAATAGCTTGAAAGCTCTGCAGAAAACAGCTGTTTCGTGAGGCTTTCTGCCGTAACCTCGGGCGAGGTTTTTGAGATTGCAAGAATTATTCTCTCGCCACCGTTTAAAAGCTCTATCTTTTCTTCAATTTCTGTCATATCCGCAGTTCTTCCCACAACCTCGTCTGTTATGTACATCTCGTTATTCTCAATCGTATATTCGGCGTTAACAGGCTCTATGTATATCATTTCGTACAGCTTTTCTGCTGTTATAAGCTCAACCTCGCTTATGGGAAGTTCAAGGAAAATCTCATCCGTATTGCCGTTTTCTATCTGGAAAAGAGTTTCTTTTCTGCTTTGGGAAACATCCCTTTTCTGTCCTGCAGTCTGCGGTATAATGTGCAGTTCGGAATCAGACACTTCCTCTAATCTAAGTTCCTGAAATTCGCCGTTTTTCCTGACACCTCTTTGATATATAATATCGTCAAGAAGCTCATTTGCAGTAGGTACAGGTAACAGCTCAACCGGCGAAAATCTCAATTTAACCGCAGCAAAAACATTTTTAAACCAGTTACCTTCACGGCAAATGTTATATGCTTTTTCTGCACTTGCTTTCGCATCAACCGTAAGCCCAATATGCTCACCCGATATTTCCTCCGTATCCGGCTCGCATACAAATACAAGTGTTTTCCCCTCATAATAATCGCTGTTTGAAAATGCTTCTTCGATCTCTCCCACAGTCATCCCGCCGACATCTTCTCCTGCTATACTGACACCTGATGCCAGCTTACCATCTGCCGGAAGCATAGCATTAAGTATAATCGTCGCCGCAATCGCAACAGCCGCTATGCAGGAAACAACGATTACCAAAACCTTAATCCCCTTATTTTTCAAATCCTCCACCCCTTTTTTACTTAGCAAAAAATCTGCCTATATCATCAATATACTCGGTGTATTCCTTCAAAAATGCCATAAACTCTGCATTTTTGGACAAAAGTACAAAGGCATTTTTCACATTCCGCACAAATCTACGGTCATAATCAGCAATTTCAAGTGCCTTTCCAAGAGGGCAAATCGCCTTTGAACGAGGGTCTGTAATAACGGTTATTTTCCCGTCTTTAAGATAAGGTGTAAGCGGAAAAATCCTGCACGCAAGCGGTCTTTGATAGCGGTCGCACTCGCCCTTGCAAAACGCAATCTTGACAGTTTTTTTCTTACCCTTAAATGTATATGTAAAGTCCGAGTCCTCAATAGTTATCCAATCGGGGTTTAAGAGCTTGTATACCCGCTCCTCACCCGGAAACAGATACATACCACCGTCATCACCCTGACAGCACGCTTTATCACACAAGCTGCCGCAATCGACAGGCATAGGTGTGATGTCATCAAACAGACGGTATAGCTGCAGATACAGATATGCAGAATTCATAATCCACTTCTCCTTAGTCTATTTCGACAAATAATACTTAATACCAATATTCTACCACACCCTTGTTTTAAAAACAATAGCCAAATGTAAATAATATCCTTTAATCATTTACAGAATATTAAATATATACGGAAGTGCGTTATCCTCTATCTTCTCGGTTATGGCAACAATCGCCGCACAATGTGCCAGCGAGTCAGGCTTTTCCTCCTCATTGAGAAAACATCTAAGCTCCTCAAGACTGCGTTTTATTTCATAAATATCCTTATGGTCAACCACCGCGCAAAGCAGTGTCTTTGACCTTTCAATCTGCCTGTCAAGCTCCTCTGTTGCTTCTAACGCACCAACATAATTATCCTGCTCAATTTCTTTAAACACCAATTCTGTACGGGTTTCAAGCTTTTCGGCAACATTTTTTACATAAATACTGCTGGCAATCGAGCCTGCTGTAAGCACAAAGAAAACAGCAACGGCGATATATATACTTTTCATTTTTTACTCTCCTTTCTTTGCAAAAACAGAGTCCCATCAGGCGACCGCTCTGCGATAAACACATTATTTATATCCTCTTCGCCGTGGCGTTTGAGCATATTTATAAGCCATTTTTCATCCTTACCGGCACGTTGTAACTCCTTATGGTCAATATCCCCGTCCA
>JAZROS010000151.1:0-6008 GCA_045648825.1 Clostridia bacterium
TTCTTCTAAAAGACGATATGTCCAGATTTGTAATCTGAGTCTGTCAGAAAGGTACTTATCCTCAAAAGTCAAATCTTCTATCCATCTGCCGTTAAGACTGTCATCTCTCAAATCCGGCAATCTGTCAAGGTTTGGAAGCTGTGGCTTTGGTTCAACCTTAACCTCTTCAGCGCCCATAAGCACTTCAAGTGCTGCAAATATAAAATCTGCCGGACCAATGACTTTTTTGCCGATTTTTACTTTAGTAGGCAGGAATTTATCAATCTTCATTTCCTTTGCCGCTGCAATAAGCTCCTCCCTCTTTACCACTGTCGGCCATAAAGGTTGACACGGCTTATACAGAAAACCATAAACCTTACCGCAGGTGTGGCTTTCTTCTCCCGAAAGCAACGCCTTGCAAGCGAGGAAAATATCTGAAATACAGTAAGACGGTTTTTCTATAGCCCAAAAATCCTTTTCGAGACTCTCCTTGATAAACGGAATGTCCTTCTTTGTTATAACTCTTGGCTTTTCATTCTTTACCTTTTCGGCAATCTCGCCAAAGCTGGTTATCTCAAAACGGTCATCATTCTTTATCATTCTGATAAATCTTCTGATGCTGTCATAGAACATTTCGGTCTCTTCCTCACTACGTCTGGGAGCTTCCTTCCACTTACCGAATTCGTACTGGTTTTCCCTGTAATAATTCACACAATCCCATGTGTTTGTATGCGTAGCCATATTGGGATGTGTATATACCATAACTGTTTTCTTCTCGCTTAACTCATCAAGCTTTTTCTTCATAAATTCATCGCTGTTTGATTCAGACATAAACGATTCCATACAAAAACGATACTTCGTCTGATATGCGTTACAATAAATGGGGGCGCGTCCATCAGGAGTATGGCACACGCTGTCGCAATATATTGGCATACCAAGGTCTGCATAGCCGTACATAGCAACATAAGACCTGTTGTTTCCTGCAGGAGAACCGCCTAAAACTTCTCTGCCCTTAAAGGTTTCCTGGATGAGTCTAACTCCCTCCTTCTCCTGCTTTAAAAACTCTGCCATTGCCTCATCAAAGTCCTCAATATCAGTGTATTCATTGATTGTAGGATGGTATGAATGTAAATAACTGTGCGAAAGAATGTCGTGATGAGCAAGTGCGTTTATAACGTCATCTCTGCCCCATTCCTTTAGCTGTTTTGCCAGATAGCCGACAATACAAAATCCGCCTCTGACTCCTTCTTCTCTGAGTATTTCTGCCTCACGGTAAATGGCATTCGCAGCCGTTTCGCAGGTATAATCCTCACTATCAAGCGCAAAAACCACCTGTGTTTTCATATTAAATCACCTCTTCTATTCTATATATCCTAATCCATTATAAAATGTATAACCCTCAAGTGCAAGCTCTTTAATCTTCTTTGCGAACCTTGAAGTCGGTTCAAAATCCTTCAATTTTTCTCGGGTATCAACATCCCACCTGAAAACAAACCTAAACAACGAATCACTTTCTATCAGGTCTGTAACAGTAAACAGATTCATAAATTTAACTATGTTACTGTCTTCACCCAAAATATCCTCAAGTTTCTTATTCAAGAGCCATGAACGACAAGCAATTACCTTGAATTCACGCTCAGGGTAATATTTAGGGAAAAATTCTTTTGCCATAGCTATTGATTTTTTACATTCCTCTACATCAAGCGGGCCATCGGAAGGAATATGTATTGCTATTACTGTATCTCCCTCTTTTACATCCTTTTCAGGAATAGTAAAATATTCATCAAAGCAGAATTCCAGTCTTCCAAGCTTAAAAATTCTAGGTCTGAGAATCTCTTTTATCCAGCCAAATACGCCAAATGACAATTTTCCTCTGATTATATAAAATTTTTCCAGCCAGCGACGCATTTCGCCCAGAGTATCAAGCAAAATTGCTCTATCAATACCCTTTTCAGCATACATCCTCTCTGCCTCCTCACAGAAGTAGAGATAGTGTAAAAATCTCTCCTCGTCGTCCTTTCCCTCTTCGATGTAGTTTTCTATCGTTGCAGTTTCGTCAATGTCATATTTCTCAAGTGCTGCATAAAAATCAGCATCGTAACACTCAGCGAAACCGACTTCTTTATACCATTTTTTAACTATTTCCTTTGCTTGCATTCTATCGCCACCTTACATATATACATTCTCAAGTTTAGTATACATCAATTTATTTTTGATTTCCTTGAATTTTATGACTTTTACTTAGATTTTTCTTTATTTTTTTGATAATTAAGACGCGTCTCATTTTGGTGCACAAAAGCTTGGCGAGTGTGTTTACGGAAAGTCAATCACCACCCCTGCATCAGTTGGGAAAAGACCGAAAAGCTTATTCTCGAAATGGCAGATTTACTGTATTAAAGGCAAAACAGGCAGAAACGAGATGTTTCTGCCTGTTTTTTATTGTCTGTTCGATTAGTTATATTCGTAGTACAGACCAAAATCAGCAAAAGTCATTCCTACAGAATCTTGCATTGCAATATCCATTAGACCCATCATTGAATATAACAAATTATATTCTTGTCCATCAAAATATGCCGGAAAAGTACTAATATTTTCTACTAATTGTCTGTTATTTTCCGGATAATTTGCAAGTAGGTTATATTCAGAACCATCATAGAATTCTACCTTGAAAAACACGCTCGGAACATCATCAGGATAAAGGGTTATTAACATTCCGTTTTCTAAATCTTCATCTTTATGAACTGAAAACAACGTGATTTCCTCTTCTTCTGGGTAATATGAAAGTAATAGCGGTATGCTAAAGGATATATTGTAAATGGTATACTTTCCATCATCCCCCTGTTCCCCGTTAGACAAAATTACATTCTTTAGTCTGTTGTATAAATCTACTTCCGTATTATCAACAACTTCTTCAATTTGGTTTTTATCCGTAATCAAAACAGTTTTAGTACCTGCATCCCATTCAACATTCATATCATAAGCTTCGGATATAGCTCTTACCGGTACTAACGTTCTGTTGTCGATGACACAAGGTGCAGTATCAAGCTCTTTAGCAACTCCATTGACTGTAATTGTAGTAAAACCGATTGTTATACCGACCGAAGTATCACCTTTCCTTGATGTAATAACCGAATTACCCTCCCAATTAACTGTTGCGCCCAACGCCTCAAAAATAGCTCTGACAGGCACCATTGTTCTGTCGTTAATAACCTGTGGCGGAACATCAAAGGTTAATGTTTCACCGTTAAGCTTTACCGAAATGTCATTTTGCGCAAAAACAACGTTTCCCAACGAGATTGACAGTACAAGCACAAGGCTGAGTACGATTGATGTGATTTTTTTCTTCATAGAAAAACCTCCCTTAAAAAATTATGAAATAAAAAATGCGCCCACCGAAGCAGGCGCATAAAAAACGCAAACTCCGATAGTCGCTAAACCAATTTATACAGTATGAGAATACACACAATTATAAATGGAATTTGCATTTTTATCAAATTCAAATATAATTGTGCACAAAAAACAAATATATTATTACTAAAAAATATACCTCCCATTACTGTATAACATTAAAATTGGTTTAGCAATAGTTATTATATCACTATTTTTTTATTTTATCAATAGTTTTTAGCGAATTATACGCTAATTACCTTGGGGATGCTAAAAAATAGTGCAGAACGGACAAACCGAACCAAAACAAGACCAGTCTTGTTTTGGGTTACCCGAAGGCGTACATATGTACGTTGAGAGGTGAGGTTTGTTTGTAGTTAAATGGCTCATAAAAATAAGGAAACCGCAAATAAATGCGGTTTCCTCTTGTAATTCGTGCTTTATCAGAGCCATTTAACGGTCTGTGCATTTTTTAACATTCCCTGCGAATGATTATTTCATATCCTTAATAGCCGCCTGAGCTGCTGCCAATCTTGCGATGGGCACTCTAAACGGTGAGCAGGATACATAGTCAAGACCAATCTTATGGCAGAACTCAACAGAAACAGGGTCGCCGCCGTGCTCGCCACAGATACCTGTGTGCATTGTAGGTCTTGTCTTCTTACCGAGTGTTACAGCCATTTCCATAAGCTTACCAACACCTGTCTGGTCAAGCTTAGCAAACGGGTCGTTCTCGTAAATCTTTGTATCATAGTAAGCATCGAGGAACTTACCAGCGTCATCACGGCTGAAGCCGAATGTCATCTGAGTAAGGTCGTTAGTACCGAAGCAGAAGAACTCAGCCTCTGTTGCAATCTCGTCAGCTGTAAGAGCAGCTCTCGGGATTTCAATCATTGTACCAACCTCGTACTTAAGGTCTGAGCCAGCCTTAGCAATCTCTGCATCTGCAGTTTCAACTACGATAGCCTTAACGAACTTAAGCTCCTTTGTATCGCCTACGAGCGGAATCATAATCTCGGGAACAAGGTTCCAGTCGGGATGAGCCTTCTTAACATTGATAGCTGCACGGATAACTGCAGATGTCTGCATCTTAGCAATTTCCGGATAGGTTACTGTAAGACGGCAGCCACGGTGTCCCATCATCGGGTTAAACTCATGGAGAGAATTGATGATATTCTTGATATCCTCAACTGTCTTGCCCTGAGCCTTAGCAAGAGCTGCTATATCAGCTTCCTCTGTCGGAACGAACTCGTGAAGAGGGGGGTCAAGGAATCTGATAGTAACAGGATTTCCCTCAAGTGCCTCATAGAGCTTCTCAAAGTCGCCCTGCTGATAAGGAAGAATCTTAGCAAGAGCTGCTTCTCTCTCTTCAACTGTGTCAGAGCAGATCATCTCACGGAATGCAGCAATTCTCTCTGCCTCGAAGAACATATGCTCTGTACGGCAAAGACCGATACCCTCTGCACCAAGCTCACGAGCCTTTTTAGCATCAGCCGGTGTATCTGCATTTGTACGAACCTTAAGTGTTCTGAACTCGTCAGCCCACTCCATAATTCTGCCGAACTCGCCTGCGATTTCAGCATCAACTGTCGGGATGATACCGTCATAGATATTACCTGTTGAACCGTCGATTGAGATGTAATCTCCCTCAACATATGTCTTACCGCCAAGAGTGAACTTCTTGTTAGCTTCGTCCATAATGATTTCGCCACAGCCTGATACACAGCAAGTACCCATACCACGAGCAACAACGGCTGCGTGTGATGTCATACCACCACGAGCTGTAATGATACCTGCTGCATCCAACATACCCTTCAAATCCTCTGGAGATGTCTCGATACGAACCAAGATAGCCTTCTGACCTGTCTGAGCCAATACCTTCTCAGCATCCTCAGCGAAGAATACTACTGGACCTGTAGCAGCACCTGGAGATGCTGGAAGACCCTTAACGATAACCTTTGCGTTCTTGATAGCCTTCTTGTCGAATACTGGGTGCAAGAGCTCGTCGAGCTTCTCAGGCTCGCAGCGCAAAACGGCTGTCTTCTCGTCGATAAGGCCCTCGTTGAGCATATCCATAGCGATCTTCACCATTGCTGCACCGGTACGCTTACCGTTACGGCACTGCAACATCCAGAGCTTACCGTCCTGGATTGTGAACTCGATATCCTGCATATCAGTGAAGTACTGCTCCAAGTGGTGCTGGATGCCGTTAAGCTCAGCATAAACCTCAGGCATAACCTCCTCCAATGATGGGTACTTAGCCTTACGCTCCTCCTCAGAGATGTTCTGAGCAACAGCCCAACGCTTAGAACCCTCGATAGTAATCTGCTGTGGTGTACGGATACCTGCAACTACGTCCTCACCCTGTGCGTTGATAAGGTACTCACCGTTGAAGATGTTCTCACCTGTAGCAGCGTCACGAGAGAATGCTACACCGGTAGCTGAGTTGTCACCCATATTACCGAATACCATTGCCTGTACATTAACAGCAGTACCCCACTCAGCAGGGATGTTGTTGAGCTTACGGTATAGAATAGCGCGCTCGTTCATCCAAGAACCGAATACTGCGCATACTGCGCCCCACAACTGCTCCCAAGGGCAAGCGGGGAAGTCCTTGCCAGTCTGCTCCTTAACGGCAGCCT
>JAZROS010000152.1:0-10928 GCA_045648825.1 Clostridia bacterium
CGAGAACTATGAGGGTGCGTATAATTCGGGTACGGCTATCGGAAAGTATCTTTCTGCGACAGGTTTTAATATAAATCTTGCACCTAACTGCACTATACCTCAGGGAGTTGATGCAGAAACGTACAGCTCAATTATTATATCTGCAGGCGACGGTATGGCGGCAAGCGGAGTAAAGCCTGTTTATAAAGCATTTGCCGGTAAGGTTGTATCGGGAAGTACAAGAGAGCAGATGGAGGTTAATGAAATATTACCCTTTACCTGCGCTGTAAATTCGGGTGCTGAGCTTTTGATGGTATCTACTGCACCTGCACCGGTAATTACGGGGGACAGTACGCCTTGTGCGTTCTCAAAAGCTGCGGTAACCGATTATATCAGAACAAACCTAAACTTTGACGGAGTGGTTATAACGGAAGCACTTTTGAATACATCAGATGATGCGGCAGTAAGTGCGATAGAAGCAGGCTGCGACCTTTTGCTCTTGCCTAAGGATTTTAAGGCGAGTATAGCAAGCCTTAAAGCTGCATTAGAGAGTGGAAGATTAACAGAGGAAAGAATTAACGAGTCGCTCAGGAGAATACTAAGACTAAAACTTAAAATGTAATTTAATGAGAAAAGAAAACGGAGGCATATAAATGAATTACAACGACAAAAAGGTGCCGGAGGTTGTAATAAAGCGCTTGCCGAGGTATTACAGATATTTGGGAGAGCTTCTTAAACAGGACATACATCGTATATCGTCAAATGCCTTAAGCGAGAAAATGAAGGTAACTGCATCGCAGATAAGGCAGGATTTTAATTACTTTGGAGGCTTCGGACAGCAGGGGTATGGCTATAACGTGGAGTACCTGCATAATGAAATCGGGATAATACTGGGGCTTAAAGAAGGCTATAAAACAATAATTGTCGGAGCAGGCTATCTGGGTCATGCTCTGGCTACGCACGAGGGCTTTGAACGCAGAGGCTTTCATTTATGTGCTATATTCGATAATAACCCCGATAAAATTGGTAAACAGATTAACGGACGGACTGTTATGGATATTGAAGCGATGGAGAGATACGTCAAGGAAAACGGCATTGAAATAGCAATCCTCACACTGCCCAGAAACTGTGTGGAGGAAACAGCAGAAAGGCTGGCAGAATGGGGAATAAGAGGGTTCTGGAACTTCTCATATGCAGAGCTTAAACTGAAAAAGAATGTGGCAGTTGAGAATGTTCATCTTTCGGACAGCCTTATGACCTTGGCATATAAAATAAAACAGGGGAATGATTAAAATGCGTACAATAGCATTTGTCGGACAGAGCGGAACAGGCAAAAGCCATAGAGCGAGTGCTGTCGCACACCAATATGAAGCGGATGCAATAATTGATGACGGTCTTTTAATATCGGGAGGCCGTGTCGTAGCAGGAACATCGGCAAAAAAAGCACCGACCAAGCTTGCATCAGTAAGACAGGCACTTTTTATTGATAAGAAAGCCGCTGCCGAGGTTACAGAGGCTGTAGCAAAGCTTAATCCTGAATGTATAATGATACTCGGAACATCGGATGGTATGGTGGAAAAAATAGCAGAAGCTCTTTTGCTCCCCCAAATAGAGAAAATTATCAGAATAGAGGAGGTTGCAACCGCTGAGGAAATTGCAACCGCACAAAGAGTAAGAAATGTGGAGGGTAAGCACATTATCCCTGTACCTGCTTTTGAGATAAAGCAGGATTTTTCGGGATACTTTTTGCATCAGCTCAGGATTTTTCAGAAAAGCATTATACCCAACGACGAGGATTACACAGATGATAAAACCATTGTAAGACCGACGTTTAGCTACTTGGGCAATTTTACAATATCGGACAACGTGATAAAAAGCGCAGTCTGCCACGAGGCATTAAAGGACAAAGACGTTAAGAAGGTGTGGGTAATGGATATCCGTTCCACCGCTCACGGCGCACATATAGATGTTTCTATTGTTCTGAGGTACGGAGTAAATATTCAAAAAGCTTGCAGAAAAATTCAGGAACGCATAAGAGAAGGCATAGAGAGGAACACTTCGATAAATGTAAGACGTGTTCACATATATGTAAAAAGTCTTCACTTTGACAAGTAATATACAAATTATGCAGTATAATTGCATAAAATACAGTTAAAATATTACAAAATAAAGAAATATGCGAAAAACATATTGCATTTTTATTCAAATAGATGTATAATCTTTGCATATTTATATAAAAGAGGGTAAGAAAAATGACATTGGAAGAAATCAAAAAGCTTGACAGTGAAAATTATATGAATACCTTTGGTGCGAGAACGGGAGTTTCATTTGAAAGCGGAAAGGGCTTGGAGCTTTATGCAAGCGATGGCAGAACTTTTAAGGATTTTTTGGGCGGTATAGCAGTTAATGCCTTGGGGCATAACCACCCGATACTCACCAAGGCACTTCACAATCAAGTGGACAAGCTTTTGCACACATCAAACCTTTATTACATAGAAAATCAGGCACGACTTGCCGAGAAGATAGTTAAAAACACCTGTGCAGACAGAGCATTTTTCTGCTCGACAGGTGCGGAGGCTAATGAGGGAGCAATAAAGCTGGCAAAGATTTATCACTATAAAAAGGGAAATAAAAAATACGGAGTAGTTTCTCTTGACAAGTCCTTTCACGGCAGAACTATTGCAACGGTTGCCGCAACAGGACAGGAGAAGTATCAAAAGCCGTACAGACCGCTTCCTGCAGGGTTTAAGCAGGTGCCTGCCAACGATATTGAGGCATTAAAGGCTGCTGCTGACGAAAATACTGCTGCAATACTTTTAGAGCCTATTCAGGGCGAGAGCGGTGTAAGACCTCTTGACAAAGCGTATTTAAAGGCGGTAAGAGAATACTGCGACGAAAAGGATATAGTCCTGATTTTTGACGAGGTACAGACGGGAATGGGCAGAACAGGTAAGCTGTTCGCTTATATGGACACAGGTGTTGAGCCTGATATATTCACATCGGCAAAGGCTTTGGGCGGCGGAGTTCCGATTGGTGCAGTTTGTGCCAAAGAGAAGTTTGCCGATGCCTTTGAGCCGGGCGACCACGGTACAACCTTTGGCGGAAATCCGCTTGCGTGTGCGGCAGGCTTAGCGGTTTTTGAAGCCTTCGAGAAGGAAAAGCTTGTTGAGAAAGCAAAGGAAATGGGCGAATATTTTATAGAAAAGCTTAATAACCTTAAAGAGCAGAATGAGAATATAAAAGATGTGCGTGGAAAAGGTCTTTTGATAGGTATTGAGATTGAGGAAGGTATTGCAAAGGATGTGTTTAATAGCCTGTTTGATATGGGGTACTTAACCAGCCTTTGCGGCGGTACTACTATTCGTGTTGCACCGCCTTATATAATTACTAAAGAAGATATAGACGGATTTGTAACCGCTTTGGAAAAAGCATTGGAAAGGAAGTAATTGACAATGAAGGATTTTATCAGCCTGCACGATTGCAGCAAGGAAGAAATAGAGGCGCTTTTGAAGCTTGCACTCAAATTAAAGGACGAGCAGAAGAAGGGCATAGCACACAATCACTTAAAGGGCAAGGCTCTGGGTATGATTTTCACCAAGTCTTCAACCAGAACGAGAGTATCCTTTGAGGTTGGAATGACACAGCTTGGCGGCTATCCGCTCTTTTTGTCGTCTGCCGATATTCAGCTCGGCAGAGGCGAGACGATTTATGATACGGCAAAGGTTTTAGAGCGTTACTTAGACGGAATTATGATAAGAACCTTCTCCCATCAGGACGTTTTGGATTTAGCAGAACACGCAGATATTCCTGTTATAAACGCACTTACCGACCTTTTGCATCCTTGTCAGGTGCTTGCCGATTTAGAGACTATATATGAGCATAAGGGCAAATTGGAGGGCTTGAAGCTTGCATATGTGGGCGACGGCAATAATATGACCAACTCTCTTATGTACGGCTGTGCAAAGATGGGACTTGACTGTGCGGTTGCAACACCTAAGGGCTATGAGCCGGACGGCGCTGTAACAGAGCTTGCTAAGGGCGATTTTGCCAAGAGCGGTGCAACTCTTACTATAACCAATGACCCTGTTGAAGCTGTCAAGAATGCAGATATTATCTACACAGACACTTGGGTAAGTATGGGACAGGAGAGCGAAAAGGCAGAAAGAATTAAGCTGTTCGAGGGCTTTCAGGTTGACGAAAAGCTCGCAAAAAATGCAAAGGACGATTATGTGTTTATGCACTGCCTGCCTGCTTACCGTGGCTTTGAGGTGTCGGAGGGCGTTATCGACGGCAAACACTCAATAATCTTCGACGAGGCAGAAAACCGACTGCACGCACAAAAGGCAGTTATGGTTACGTTAATGTCTTAAGAGGTAATTTATGGAATACTTAAAATCATACTTCCATGTGCGTTCTGCTACATATGACGATATTGAGGCGATACAAAGCATTGTCCGTGAGGCATTTTTAAAATATGCCGAGATGTCGGAGGCGGCAGAGCCGGAAGCACTTAAGGAAACGGGAAAGGATATAAAAAGAGATATTGACACCAAGATTGTTTTAATTGCAGAGCGGGACAATGCTCCTGTCGGCAGTGTAAGAGTAGAGATTGACGAGAAAACGAAAACGGCATACCTGAGCCGTTTTGCAGTCAAGGTAAGCTCTCAGAACAACGGAATTGGCAAATCTCTTATGAACTTAGTTGACGAAATAATGATAAAGCACGGAGTAAAGAGCATAAGTCTTCACACCGACTCAAAGCTTACGCCGCTTATCCGTTTCTATTACGGCAGAGGCTTTTATATTGATTCGGTAGATAAGTCAAGAGGCTACGCCCGTGCGTGTCTGGTTAAGGAATATAAATGACGAAAGGGTTGACATAAAAATGATTAAGGTAGCGGTGCTTGGAGCGACAGGTTATGCAGGAATTGAGCTTGTAAGGCTTCTTTCAAGACATCCCGAAGTTTCTTTAGAGCTTTTAGGCTCAAAGAGCTTTGCAGGCGAGAAGATAAGCGATGTTTACCAGAACTTCAGAACAATACTCGATAAGGAATGTGAGGAGGCAGACGTTGAGGCGGCTGCTAAATGTGATGTTGCATTTACTGCACTTCCGCACGGTGCGTCCAAGACAGTTATCCCTGCACTTTTAGATGCAGGACTTAAGGTAATTGACTTAAGCGGCGACTACCGCTATGACGATGTAAAGGTTTACGAAGAATGGTATGGTGAGCCTCATTCCTCGCCTGAGCTTTTGAAGGAGTCGGTTTACGGACTTTGCGAGCTGCATCGCGATAAAATTAAATCTGCACGTTTAATCGGAAACCCAGGTTGTTATACCACCTGCTCTATTTTGGGTGCAACACCACTTCTGGCAAAGGGTATAGCAGATGATAAAAATATTATAATCGATGCAAAATCGGGTGTTACCGGCGCAGGCAGAAGCCTTTCTTTGCAGACACATTTTTGCGAATGTACCGAAAATTCCAAGGCGTATAAGGTTGCAACCCACCGTCATACGTCAGAGATTGAGCAGGAGCTTTCAAATGTGGCAGGAAAGCCGATTATGCTGTCATTTACACCGCATTTAATTCCGCAAAAAAGAGGAATACTTGCGACAATTTATATGAATTTGAATAAGGATATTACGGCAGATGAACTGCAAAAGATTTATGAGGATTATTATAAGGACGAGTACTTTGTGCGTGTAATGCCAAAGGGCAAGCTCCCCGAAACAAAGCACGTTGCAGGCTCGAACTTTGTCGATATAGGTATAGTTAAGGACGAAAGACTAAACCGCGCGGTTGTAGTTTCAGCTCTTGACAATATCGTAAAAGGCGCGGCAGGTCAGGCTGTGCAGAATATGAATTTAATGTTCGGACTTGATGAAAAGACAGGTTTGGATTTCGCAGGCTTTTACCTATAATCTTGGTTAAAATCGCCCATCTTACCGTTTTTCGCTCGGGGCAGTACCGTATGTACGGCGCCGCTCGCTGCAAAACGGCAATCTGAACGATTTTTCCTCAAGATTGGGAGGATTATTTTGAAATATGTAAGGAGAAACAAAACAATGGAAGAACTAATCAAAAAAGCAGGGATTTTGATTGATGCCCTGCCGTACATACAAAAATTTGCAGGCAAAACAATCATCATTAAATACGGCGGCAACGCAATGATAAATCAGGAGCTTAAAAACTCTGTAATGGAGGATATTACACTCCTTAAGTTTGTAGGCCTTAATCCGATAGTTGTACACGGCGGCGGCCCTGATATATCTGCGGCTTTGGACAAAAACGGTGTCAAATCGCAGTTTATAAACGGACTTCGTGTAACAGATGCCGATACAATGCGAATTGCACAGCAGGTATTGGTTGGTAAAACAAACAAGGAGATTGTATCGCTTCTTAATTGCAAGGGTGCAAGAGCTATGGGTGTGTGCGGTATTGACGGCGCATTCATAAAGTGCAAAAAGCAGGAAATGGTTGTAGACGGCGAAAAGGTGGATTTAGGCTTTGTGGGTGATATTGTCGAGGTTGACCCGCATATGCTCTACAGCGTAATCCACGACGGCTATATCCCCGTAATTGCACCAATCGGTATGGACGAGGAGGGCAATTCCTATAACATCAATGCAGACAACGTTGCGGCGGCGGTTGCGGCTGCGACATCGGCAGAAAAGCTTATCCTTTTAACCGACGTTGAAGGTGTAAAGGACGCAAACGGCGACATCGTTTATGAAGCCGCAGGCGAAGAATTCTTCCGTATGATAAAGGACGGAATCATAACAGGCGGTATGATACCGAAAGTAACAGGCTGTCTTGATGCTATTGCTGCAGGTGTAAAGGGTGTTCATATCATAGACGGCAGAATTCCGCACTGTCTGCTCCTTGAAATATTTACCAAGTCAGGTATCGGAACACTCATTAAGAGTGAAAATTATTAAATCAATGGTTATTGACAATTATTATTACAAATGATATAATTTATGGTACGAATATTCAGATATTTCTGTATGGAATGTATAGGAGAGTGAATTGATATGAAAACAAAGTTTTCGATGTTTGTAGTATTATGCTTACTGGTAACATTGTTCACAGGCTGTCTTACAGGTTTTGCTGCAGATATGCCCATGGTTGAACAGATGTATAGCTACGACGACGTTAAGGAAGGTCATTGGTCATACCCGTGGGTAACTTATATGACAAACCATAACTACATCCACGGCTATCCTGCTGATGAGAATGACGGTTTGTACTTATATAAGCCTGACCAGTTTATCACAAGAGGCGAGTTTGTTACAATTCTTTACTTTATGTTAAGGCCTCAGGGTCATATGACAGAGACCTTTACAGATATTTCAGCAAAGCATTGGAGCTATCCGTATGTTGATAAGGCGGTTGCTAACGGCTACCTATCAGGCTATGGCGACGGCACTGTAAGACCGGATGACTTTATTACAAGAGAAGAAGCATCTTCTGTTGTTTACCGTGCATTTAAGATTCAAAAATATACCAACGAAACAGACTTTGTTGATAAGAATAACATCAGCAGCTGGGCATATGAAGCTATTATGTCTTTAGCAGACCTTGGTATAATTGTGGGCTACACAGGTGAGGAAGAGAACTCCAGCTATGTTCAGCCTAAGGTAAATATCAAGAGAGCAGAGGTTGCAGCACTTCTTGCTAATGCAGATAAGTTCTATCCTGCAAGCGTGAATTTCAGTGATGAAACGGTAACATATACCGTAGCTGCGGGCGGAAAGCTTGCATTTGATATGTTCCCGAAGAACACAACAGACAGTCTTTCTGTTGCTATTGATGTTGAGCCTGATACAGTCTATACTGTTTCTTACAACTTAAACGGTGAGAAGAAGACTGTAACTGCAGCAGAATTTGCAGATATGGTATTTACCGCAGAAGAGCTTGAGACTCTTGGTGTAACACTTAACTTCCCTGACGCAAAGGCTGGCGACAAGCATTCGGTAACAGTTTCTGTAACAGATAAAGGCGGAGCTATAGACAGAGTTGTCGGCTCAACAGTTTACGATATAGAGTTTGGGTATGAACCTCTGCAGGGTGGCGGCGGCATAACACCAAGTGTTGTAAAGCATACAGTAACATATAAAGTTGACGGAAATACGGTTGCTTCGGAGGAAGTTGTGAACGGAAACAGACCTGCGAGCGTTCCTATGCCGGATGATAAGTCAATGGAATATGTGTGGATAGATGAAGTTTCTGGCAACCCCGTAAATCCATCACTTGAAACAATTACAGGGGACCGCACCTTTACAACCACCACTATCACTGCTCAAAAGAGAGACCGTGTGGTTGAGTCTTTGAAGGGCTATCAAGCTATGAAGGGTAAGGGCTTTAATGTTAAGACAGTAAATGTTCTTTCAGCAGATGACGTAGACTCCTCACTTGCAGAACCGAATTCCTTCCTAAACAACAAGTGGTGGACCAACGATATGCTCAAGGTTATCGTTACAAACGACAGAGATAATTATGCTGAGATGTTTACTCCTGATAAGGACAATATTATTGTTGATCTATATGATGGAGTTCTCAAGCCTGTTTATGACGATGTAGCAAGATATGTTGTAGATAACAGTCCTGGTTTTGCAACAGCAGATGTTAATTCCACTACAAAGAGAGAATATGTACTTTATTTCAGAGCAATGATTGGAACAATAGAGGCTGCTTTTAATGATGCAGTACAGGCATATCAGACTGCAAGAACGAGCGGAACAACCAGCAAGGAAGATGCATATGATATTTTCTTGTTAGCAGCTGTTACAGGCGCAACCAACTCGCTTAATTCTTCTATAGAGTTCGAGGGACTTGGCGACGAAAAGAAGGCAGAGCTTGCAACACTTGCTACCGGATATCTTACCTTAATGGTAGAAAAAGCGGGCGGTCTTGGCGAAATCAAGACATATCTTGAAAGCGTTTACGGAGATCCTAACTTTGAAAACCTTGTAAAAGCTAAGATTGCAAGCACAACAATCTATACACAAGAATAACGCATACTAAAAACACCTCTTAAATCAAGAGGTGTTTTTCTTGTTAAAAACAATTATTTCTCGTTTATAAACACTGACACAACTGCACATAAGAGCAGCAAATATGTGTAGTACATATATGGGAACAAATCGAATGCAGAAAGGGTTATACCTGCATCTGCCACTAAACCTAAAGCCACAAGCATCTGTGCACCGTAGGGGATAATTCCCTGCCATACACAGCTGAAAATATCCATCAAAGAAGCCGTTCTTTTAGGTGATACACCGTATTCGGTGCTGATTTCCTTTGCAATAGGACCTGCCATAACGATTGCTATTGTGTTGTTTGCGGTTGCAATGTCCATTACCGAGGTCAGCACCCCAATTCCAATCTGTGCACCGCTCTTGCCCTTGGAAATGCGCCTTATCAGGTTTAACAGGCAGGCAAAACCGCCGTTTGCCTTCATAATTGCACCTAATGCTGCGACTAAAACGGCAACAATTATCGTTTCAAACATTCCCGCTGAGCCATTTCCCAATGCTGCAAAAATTTCAGCATAGCCAAAGCCTTGTACCGTCAAAATTCCCACTATCGCAAAGAGCACAATTCCCGTTCCCAACACTACAAATACGTTAATTCCGCATATTGCCATTATTAAAACTGCAAAATAGGGAAGTGCCTGCCATATGTTGTAGTCAAGGGTTGAAACATTGTCAACACCCTTTGAAAATGCCATCAAAAGTATGCAGGTTATAACCGCTGCAGGAAGTGCAATAAAGAAGTTTTCCTTAAACTTGTCCTTCATTTCACAGCCCTGCGTTTTAGTTGCGGCAATGGTGGTATCGGATATAAAGGAGAGATTATCGCCGAACATCGCACCGCCGATAACTCCTGCAACGCTCATTGCAACGTTCAGACCGCCCTCTTGTGCGGTTGCGACTGCAATAGGTGTAAGAAGACTTATTGTACCTACCGACGTTCCCATCGCCATTGAAATTATACAACCGATTAAAAACAAGCCAAAAACTATAAACCGAGGCGGAATGATGCTTAACAGAAAATATGCCGTGCTCTCCGAGCCGCCTGCCGCCTTTGCCAGACCGCCAAAACAACCTGCAAAGAGGAAAATCAATATCATAATAATGATATTTTCATCACCGACACCCTTTGCCATTGTAGAAAGCTTTTCCTCAAAGCTGACCTTGGGTTTTTGTATAATCGCGACCGTCAGGGCGATTAGAAATGCAACAACGACTGGCATTATGTAAAAACCCTGAGCCTCATTTTTAATATACTGAAAATATACCCCTGTCCCGATATAAATTATCAAAAATACCAAAATGGGAATGAGTGCAAACACATTCCCTTTCTTACTGTTCATAAAAATTACCCCCAATACTCCAAAGCTTTTCCTGTAAGGTAAATTGAGCCGCATACCACGCCAAAATCTGCCTTTTCCAAAAGTGCAAATGCCTTTTCGGGACAAGGCTCTGCTATCGCGTCAATTCCCATACTAAGAGCTTTTTTTAAAAGTTTGTCAGCACGCATACAGCGAGGCATATCAAGCTCAGTTACTATTATTTTGTCAAAAGAGTTTTTAAATTCTGCTAAAACATCGCAAACTGCCTTGTCCTCCATCATAGCGATAACTGCGGTTTTTTTTGCATCTATCTTATTTAAGGTAGATGAAAGGGCACGTGCGCCGTCAGGGTTATGAGCGCCGTCTACTATAATATTTTCCCTTACCTTTTCGAACCTCGCTCTGTGTCTGCAATTTCTAAAACCATTTATAAGGTCGGTTTCCGAAATATTAAAGCCCTTTTGCCTTAAAACACCGACCACTTCAAGTACCGTTGCGGCATTTCCCGCCTGATACTCGCCCTTTAGAGAAAGAGAATATTCTATTTCTCCTATCTTAAACCCGTCGGGAGTAGTAAGGCTTTCCTTTGC
>JAZROS010000153.1:0-5714 GCA_045648825.1 Clostridia bacterium
GTTTGTGGCAAGCCAGATGATGCCTGCAGTATTTGATACAACTGCAGTTTCGATTTATGCAGGAAAGCACGAGTTCAGAGCAAACGGAATGCAGCTTAAATCAAAGGGCTTTACAGCAATTTATCAAGAGGGCAGCGACACAGCTGAAGAAAAGGCTAAAAAGCTTCCCGCATTACAGGAAAACACGGAAGTTACATTAAAGGATATAGATGCAGCACAGCATTTCACCCAGCCGCCCGCACGTTTTTCGGAGGCTGCATTGGTGCGTGAGTTGGAGGAAAAGGGCATCGGAAGACCGAGTACCTATGCTCCTACCATTACAACTATTACCGCAAGAGGTTACGTTGCAAGGAATAAAAAACAGCTTATTCCTACCGAGCTTGGTATGGTTACAACCGACCTTTTAAAGAGCAACTTTGAGGACATTGTTGATGTGCAGTTTACCGCAGGTATGGAAGAACAGCTCGACGATGTTGCTGAAGGCAAGATTGCATGGAAGGGCGTATTGGAGGATTTTTATCCCGATTTTGCCAAGAACCTTGAAAATGCAAAGGCGGCGGTTGAAAAAATCAAAATAAAGGACGAAGAATCGGACGTTATCTGCGATAAATGCGGACGCAAGATGGTTTATAAGATAGGCAAATTCGGTAAGTTCCTTGCTTGCCCGGGTTACCCTGAGTGCAAGAATACAATGACTATTAAAAAGGGAACAGGAGCGGTTTGCCCCAAATGCGGAAAGGAAATTGTTGAGAAGAACTCCAAACGCGGCAGAGTTTTCTACGGCTGTGAGGGCTTCCCTAAATGCGATTTTATGTCGTGGGATAAGCCGATTGCAGACGAAAAATGTCCTGAATGCGGCGGACTTCTTTTGGCAAAACAGGGCAGAGGTGCCAAGATATATTGTAGCAAAGAAACCTGCAAGTATGAAAGGAAAGGCAAGAAATGAGAGTAAGAGTTATCGGTGCAGGTCTTGCCGGATGTGAGGCGGCGTATCAGCTTGCAAAAAACGAAATAGAGGTTACCCTTTGCGAAATGAAGCCGCAGAAATATTCGCCTGCTCATTCTATGGAGGGCTTTGCAGAGCTTGTTTGCTCTAACTCGTTAAAGGCGGACAGAATTGAAAACGCCTGCGGCTTACTTAAAGAAGAAATGCGCCTTTTTGACTCAATTACTATGCGTGCAGCTGATAAAGCTCGTGTTCCTGCAGGCGGAGCATTGGCGGTCGACAGAGAGGTTTTTTCAAGGATAATTACCGACGAAATAAAGAGCAACCCTCTTATAACCGTCGAATACGGTGAGGTATGTGATATAGATACCGATGAATATACCATAATTGCAACAGGACCTCTCACTTCTGATGGTCTTTGCGGTACGATTGAAAAGCTTTGCGGCGGAGAGAGTCTGTATTTTTACGATGCGGCAGCGCCGGTTGTTACAAAGGAAAGCATTGATTTTGACCGTGTTTTTTATGGCGCAAGATATGGCAGGGGTACAGATGATTATATAAACTGCCCCTTTACCAAAGAGGAGTATGACGCATTTTACGATGCGCTCATTGAGGCGGAAACAGCACCCTTAAAAAGCTTTGAAAATCAAAAGGTTTTTGAAGGCTGTATGCCTGTTGAAACTATGGCAAAAAGAGGCAGAGAAACACTGCTTTTCGGGCCATTAAAGCCTGTGGGACTTGTTAATCCCAAAACGGGAAAGGACGATGCGCACGCAGTTGTCCAATTAAGACAAGACGATATGGCAGGCTCTATATATAACTTGGTCGGTTTTCAGACAAATCTTAAGTGGGGCGAGCAGAAAAGGGTATTTTCGATGATACCCGGCCTCCAAAATGCAGAGTTTGTACGTTACGGTGTGATGCACCGAAATACTTATATAAATGCACCGGAGGTCTTAGACAGATTTTACCGGATGAAGAAGTATCCAAAGGTCTTTTTCGCAGGACAGATAACAGGTGTAGAGGGTTATGTCGAGTCTGCATCATCGGGACTTATGGCGGGATACAACCTTGCGAGGTTAATTAAAGGCGAGGAAATGCTTGAGCCTGATATAAAGACTGCAATCGGTGCATTGCCGATTTATATAACAACAGCCGAAAAGCTGCAGCCGATGAATGCCAACTTTGGTATTATAGAGGGACTTGACCAAAGAGTCAAAAACAAAATGGACCGATACAGAATGATTGCCGAGAGGTCGCTGAAAACTTTAAAAACAAAATTAGGATAAAAAAATGACTGAGCTGATGCTCAGTCATTTGTGTTTTTGTTTATCTTGCAGCCTTAGCTTTTTCAACCAATGCAGTAAAAGCTGCAGGGTCAGCGATAGCGATTTCAGAAAGCATCTTTCTGTTCATTTCGATACCAGCCTTCTTAAGACCGTTCATAAATGTTGAATAGTTCATACCATTCATCTTAGCAGCTGCAGAAATTCTTGCAATCCACATTCTGCGGAAATCTCTCTTTCTGCGTTTTCTGCCGATGTAAGCGTTCTGCATTGAACGCATAACAGCCTGATTAGCTACGCGGAAAAGCTTTGACTCGCCGCCGCGGAAGCCCTTAGCAAGCTTCAAAATCTTCTTGTGCTTTTTTCTTGTATTTAAAGCGCCGTTAACTCTTGCCATTTGTATTTACCTCTCTTTCAATCTTACTTGTAAGGAATAAGCTTCTTGATTACTGCAGCGTTAGCAGCTGAGCAATAAGCCTGCTTTCTTAAGTGTCTTTTTCTCTTGGTTGACTTCTTGTTCAAGATGTGGCGGCGGAACGCCTTGTTCATCTTTACCTTACCCTTTTTAGTAAGATTAAATCTCTTAGCTGCGCCTCTGTGTGTCTTTATTTTAGGCATAACTTTTCTCTCCTTCCAAATTTCAAATTTACTGTGTTACAGGTGCAAGAAACATAGTCATATTTCTGCCCTCAAGCTTAGCAGGACGCTCAACAGAGCCCTCCTCCTGACAGCTTTCGGCAAATCTCTTAAGAAGTGCCTCGCCAATTTCGGAATGTGTCAACTCTCTTCCGCGGAACCGAACACAAACCTTAACCTTGTCGCCACTCTTTAAAAATCTCTTGGCGTGATTGCATTTTGTGTTAAAGTCGTTGGTATCAATGGACGGCGAAAGCTGTACCTCTTTGATATTAACAACCTTCTGGTTCTTACGATTCATCTTTTCGCGCTTTTGAAGCTCGAACTTGTACTTACCGTAATCCATAATCTTGCACACAGGCGGTTTAGCCGTCGGTGCGATGTTTACGAGGTCTAAGCCTTTAGACTCAGCAAGTGCTATTGCATCCTTTGAGGACATAACACCAAGCTGCTCTCCGTCGCCGGACACAACACGGACCTCTTTTTCGCGGATTTCGTTGTTGATTTGCAAATCCTTGTTAGCTATGACATTTCACTCCTTCTACATATGCTTTTTGCATCAAAAAAACGGAAGCACAAAGCATCCGCATATATAAACACCGCACGCAAAAAGCACACGATGATTATTTACCGCAAAACCTTCGTCGTACGGTGAGAGCGGACAGCTCTGCTTGTTTTGACTGGCATATTATATCATCATTGTTTTTCTTTGTCAAGCTTTTTTTGAAAATTATTTTTTTGTGCAGAGAAGGGCGATAGAAAGTGATATGCACCCCAAAAGTGTCTAACTTCTGGGGCGCATATCACATTTAAGCCGCTTCTTTTAATTTTTATTAAGTGATTGTAGTTTTTTGGGTGAAATACCATACATCTTTTTAAATTTCAAAGAGAAGTAGTTGCTATCATTGAAGCCGCATTGGTCGGAAATTTCAGCTACTGACAGCCCGGAGTTTTGTGTTATAAGTGTTCGTGCTTTTTGCATTCGCAGAAGATTTATATATTCACAAAAACTAAAGCTTGTTTCCTTTTTGAACATACGGGAGAAGTGTTCCGGTGTTACACAACACATTTCCGCAACCTCGTTAAGCGAAATGTTGTTGGCAAAATGCTTTTGTATAAAGGATACTGCCTGTTCTATGTATTTGTTTCCTACGTCTATCTTGGCACGCGTGTTAATGTTTTTTGCCATAAGCAGAAACAACATATTTGTATAGCAGCACAGAGAATCCTCGCTTAAGGAATCGTTTACAGAATATTCCTTCCTTATTTTATGGAAAATGTCTCTTATCTCATCTGCTGTGTCAGGATTGCGGTAAAGGTGCAACGACGGTGGAAGAATCTGCTGTACAGACGGCGGGATAAGTGAACGCGAACAGTGTATCAGCATTCGCGAATGAACGGAGTTCTGGTATTTTGTGTTGTGAATTATGCCGTCAGGAACAAGAATCACATCGCCCGGTTCCAACTGATAGGTATTGTTGTCTATAAAATATGTACAATTTCCAGCAGTAATATAATATATTTCAAAGAGGTTGTGATAGTGAGGCTTTATGATAAGCTCTCCGGTGTTTGCAATGTTAATATCGTGGTGAAAATAAAAGCGTTTTTCGTTGTTAAATTTTTCGTAAATCATACTTTTCACACTCCTGTACAAAAATTATAGCATAACTAATCAAAAAAATCAAGAAAAAGATATATAAATATCAAAACATTTAAGGAAATCTAAAGTTTTTTGATGTATACTGTATATGAGTAAGTATAATTGCATAAATTTTCGAAGTGAAAAATGGTCAGTTTGAAACAAATGCATAGAATTTACTGGAAAAAAGTGTCTGTTGACACAAAAAATTATAGATACTATAATTTAAGTATCAACAGTATCAGAATGTTGGGAGGAGCTCAAAATTGAAAGAGAAGAAAATGACAACGCCGGGAGTTCAGGCAAGAAAACTGAAACCAAAGGGACTCGGCAGAGGAGGAAGAGACCAGATACAGCTATGCTTGCTGTTGCTGCCTGCATTATTGCATTTGATAGTATTTAGGTATCTGCCTATGGGAGGCCTGATAATAGCCTTTAAGGATTACAGATACAGCGATGGTATTTTTGGTAGTGCATGGGCAGGGCTGGAAAACTTTAAGTTCTTCTTTATGTCAAATGATGCAAAGACGGTAATAAGGAACGCACTTTGTTACAACCTGACATTTATTGTAACCGGACATATTATCTCAATAGCACTTGCTATAATGCTTACTAACATTAAGAGCAAGAAGATGACAGGCGTATTTCAGACGATGATGTTTCAGCCGTATTATCTGTCATGGGTAGTTGTTGCATACGTATCATTGACCTTCCTTAGTTACAAGAACGGATTGTTCAATACAATGATAGAGAATGCAGGCGGCGAGGCTATAAGCTGGTACGGAGAGCCGAAATACTGGCCATTCATACTGTGGTTCTTCCAAATGTGGAAGGGACAGGGTTACCAAATCCTTCTATATTATACAGCTATCCTTGGCATAGACGAGAGTATATATGAAGCGGCAAAGGTAGACGGCTGTACCACAATGCAGACAGCAGTTAAAATAACGGTGCCGATGCTGGTTCCTACAATAACAGTACTTGTCATAATGGCAATAGGTGCAATCTTCAATAGTGATTTCGGTCTGTTCTACCAGATACCTCAGGGTTCGGGAGCGTTGCAACAGGTAACTGACGTTATAGAAACATATACATATAGAGCACTTACAACGGGATCGATGAGTATATCATCTGCAGTAGGTTTTATACAGTCGGTTGTTGGAATTATACTTGTACTTACAGCTAACGGAATTGTAAGAAAGTATAA
>JAZROS010000154.1:0-2736 GCA_045648825.1 Clostridia bacterium
GATGCTAAAAAGTACGATGCACTTTCCTTCTCCGACATTCTCGGTAAGGAGCTTGGCGTTATGGACTCAACTGCAGCAACAATGTGCAGAGATAATAATATGTCAATACTTGTGTTCGGTCTTGACGACCCCGAAAATATAGTAAGGGCGGTTAAAGGTGATAAAATCGGCACATTAGTAACTAAAGATGGCAAGAGATAAATAAAGAAAGGAAGTATCATTATGGGCAAATATCCTGAAATAGAAGAAAGAATGAACAAAAGAGTGGACGGATTCCACGGCGAGCTTAAAACTATCCGTGCAGGCAGAGCAAATGCATCTGTACTTGATAAAATCTCGATTGACTACTACGGCACACCGACACCCGTTCAGCAGGTTGGCTCAATTTCATCACCCGAGCCGAGAATGCTCGTTATTCAGCCTTGGGACACAACAGTTCTTGGTGAGATTGAAAAGGCTATTTTGAAGTCAGAAATCGGCATTGCACCGCAGAATGACGGCAAGGTTATCCGTCTTAACTTCCCGCCTCTTACAGAGGAGAGAAGAAAGGAGCTTGTAAAGCAGGTTAAGAAGTATTCCGAGGAAGCGAAGGTTCAGGTTCGTAACGTGCGTCGTGATGCACTTGAGGACTTTAAGGCAAAGAAAAAGAACTCAGAAATTACAGAAGACGATTTAAAGGGTATCGAAAAGGATATCCAGACACTTACCGACAAATACATCAAGGAAATTGATGATATAACAGCGGACAAAGAGAAGGAAATTCTTGAGGTTTAAGATTATTCGGGACTGCCCCTTTTATTAAAAGGGACGGTCCCTTGCGCCATTTTTGGGAAAGGACATTTGATATGTTTTTAAAAAAAAAGACAATAGAAAAAATTGATATGACACGTTTGCCCCAGCATATAGGTGTTATTATGGACGGCAACGGCAGATGGGCGAAAAAGAGAGGCTTGCCGAGAAGTGCAGGGCATAAGGCGGGTGCCGACTCGCTTAAAAAGATAGTAACCGCCTGCAACAAAATGGGGATTAAGTACATAACGGTCTATGCCTTTTCTACTGAGAACTGGTCAAGACCTAAAGAAGAAGTGGATTATCTTATGAGCCTGCTTCTTAGCTATCTTCGTGATGCGGAGAATACCTTGGCAGGCGAGAATGTTGTAATTCGTGCCATCGGCTCAAGAGCGGAGCTTTCGGAAGAAATTCAGGAGCAGATTATAAAGACTGAAAAGTTTACTGCCAACAACACGGGAATTGTGATGAATATAGCTCTTAACTACGGAGCGAGGGAAGAGCTTACAACGGCTGTAAAAGCAATAGTGGCTGAGGGAAAAAGTGCAGAAGAAATTGATGCAGACCTTATTTCGTCAAAGCTCTACACCAAAGGTCAGCCCGACCCCGACCTTTTAATCCGTACAAGCGGAGAGATAAGACTTTCCAATTTTATGCTCTGGCAGCTTGCATATTCGGAGATGTATTTTACCGACAAGCTATGGCCAGATTTTAGTGTGAAAGACTTGGAAGAGGCTATTATCGAATACCAAAGAAGAAACCGTCGTTTTGGCGGAGTATAATTGGGAGGATTAGGTTATGCTTACACGAATATTAACATCAGCAATAGGAGTTGTGGTGTTTTTTCTGGCACTGTTTTCGCCGCCTAAAATTTTTATGCTTGTTATTTTGGCAGTCATTGCAATAATGCTCTATGAAATGTATGGTGTATTAAAATGCGGCAAGCTTGTGAATATAGCCGGAATAATATCTGCAGCATTGCTTGCTTTTAATGCAGGTGCACTATTGCCCGCGGCGCTTGTTCCGATTGTTATGCTCTATACAATAGCAGCAGTATTAAAACACGGAAAAATCAATGCAAGAGATGTGCTCTCTCACGGCTTTGTTACAATGTTCATAACAGTATTTATGTGCTATATAATAAAGCTTTTTGCGGAATTTGGCGCACTTGCAGTTTTGTGGGTGTTTGTAATTGCGTGGATAACCGACAGCGGTGCGTATTTTGCAGGGGTGTTCCTCGGTAAGCATAAGTTAGTACCGCATATAAGCCCGAAAAAGACTGTTGAGGGTGCAATAGGCGGTGTTTTGGCAAGCGTTGTCTTTGGTGCGGTCTATTATATAATACTTACGAAATTTGCTTTTGGTTTCAGTTGGGCTACACTTGCGGCGTTTGCAGCTATGAGCCTTGTCGGCTCAGTGCTTTCGCAGCTTGGCGACTTTGTCGCATCCTGCATCAAAAGGGACTCAGATGTCAAGGACTACGGCTCAATCCTGCCAGGACATGGCGGCCTGATGGACCGCTTTGACAGCGTGGTATTTATAGCGCCATTTGTTTATTATTCAATATTACTCATAAATGAATGGTTTGCAATATGAAAGACAAAGGTATAAATATGAAAATTGAACATAATATATCAATACTTGGGTCAACAGGCTCAATAGGTACACAAACCCTTGAAATTGCCCGTGAAAACCCCGAAATTAAGATAAAGGCACTTGCTGCACACAAGAATATTACACTTCTTGAGGAGCAAGCGAGGGAATTTAACCCCGATTTTGTGTCCGTAACAGACGAAAATGCGGCAGCAGAGCTTAAAATCAAGCTTGCAGACACCGATATAAAGGTGCTTTCGGGTGAGGACGGACTTTTGGAGGTTGCAACAGCAGACGGTGCAGACACCGTTGTAACTGCAGTTGTGGGAATTGCAGGCTTAAAGCCGACTATTG
>JAZROS010000155.1:0-1533 GCA_045648825.1 Clostridia bacterium
ATAGCATTTCCCAAACTGGGACTTGATTTTGAAATAAGCCGTATTGCATTTTCCGTGTTCGGTAAGCCGATATATTGATATGCAATTATTATAGTAACAGGTTTTTTGCTTGGAGCGGCATTTGTCGCCCAAAGTGCAAAAAAGAGAGGCTTAAACCCTGAAAATATATGGGATATTGCCCTTTACGGTCTTATATTCGGACTTATAGGAGCAAGGATTTATTACGTACTTTTTGACCTTGACACTATTAAGGACAGTATATGGAACTTCTTTAAGATTTGGGAGGGTGGAATTGCGATATACGGTGCAATTATTGCCGCGGTAATAACTTGCTATGTCTACTGCAGACGGCATAAGCTTCCTGTGCTTAAGATGTTTGATTTTTGCTGTCAGGGACTATTTATAGGTCAGGTAATAGGCAGATGGGGTAACTTTGTGAATGCAGAGGTTTATGGAGGAGAAACGTCGTTACCGTGGGGAATGTCGATAGACGGAGCTGAGCCTGTGCATCCTCTGTTCCTTTACGAAAGCCTTTGGAATGTGCTCGGCTTTTTGATAGTTCTTCTGTTCAGAAATAAGATAAAAACAGACGGAAAGATTTTTTCCTTCTATATATTATGGTACAGCTTTGGAAGACTTCTTTTAGAGGGTATGAGACAGCCGGAATACATACTCTACCTTGCAGGCAACATCGGCATTTCGCAGGTTGTAGCAGGTATAGGAATTTTATCTGGTATATTGGGACTTGTATTTTTTAGAAAGAAGTCGCAGGCTGTCGAAGTTTTGGAAAAGGATACTAAAAGTCAAAACTAATGTCGAAGTCTGTCTGACGATTGCCGGCTTTTGCTGAGGAAACGAATTGACTTTTGACGAAAAATGCCATACAATTTAGGTGTTGGGATAGGCATTCTCAGGAGGTTGGGCATTATGATATGTATAGGTGAATTAACGGAAGTAAAAACAAGGCTTGAAGATATGATTGATACAATTTTTCCGGACGACCTTTCCGCAAAGGAAATTGTCGCATTGGCAACAGAATACGAAAGACTTTTGAACATAAGATAGGATAATAAGTAACATATAGCTTGTCCCATTGTAAAGTCAGCAGACTCTCTGGTCTGCTGATTTTCTTATGTATAGATTTTTATGATTTGCAAACAATAGGCAAGAGGTGAAATAAATGACAGGTATTTTAATGTGTATACTTTCGGGTGCGGCAATGAGTGTGCAAGGGGTATTTAATACGAGATTATCGGATAAGATTGGACTTTTGGAATCAAACTTTATTGTGCAGGCGACAGCGCTGGTGCTTGCAGCAATATCGCTTTTTTGGGCAAGAGGCAGTTTTTCCCAAATAGGCGGCGTAAATAAGCTTTACCTGACGGGCGGAGTGCTGGCGATGGTAATAACAATCACTGTTATGCTCGGAATAAAAAACCTCTCACCGACTATTGCAATAAGTATTATACTGGTTTCTCAGCTTGCGGCTGCGGCACTGATTGATGCGTTTGGGCTGTTTGACAGCGAAAAAGT
>JAZROS010000156.1:0-3697 GCA_045648825.1 Clostridia bacterium
GCATTTCTCGCCGCTCTGCCGATTGTCTGTATCAGTGATGTTTCACTTCTTAGGAATCCTTCTTTATCTGCATCAAGTATTGCTATCAATGATACTTCTGGTAAATCAAGACCTTCTCTGAGAAGATTTATGCCAACTAAGACATCAAAAACACCCATTCTGAGATCTCTTATAATCTCGGTTCTTTCGATTGTTTTTATATCTGAGTGCATATATCTGACCTTTAGACCAACACCGCGAAGATAATCGCATAAATCCTCTGCCATCCTCTTAGTTAGTGTTGTTACAAGTACTCTTGTGTTATTCTCAACACGCAGATTTATTTCAGAGATTAAATCATCTATTTGATTTTCAATAGGTCTTACACTGATTTTCGGGTCTAAAAGTCCTGTAGGTCTTATAAATTGTTCAGCTATATTTTGCGAATGTTGTTTTTCATACTCGCCCGGTGTTGCCGAGGTAAAAATTACCTGATTGAGCTTGCCCTCAAATTCATCAAACATAAGGGGTCTGTTATCAAAAGCACAAGGGAGTCTAAAACCGTAACCGACTAATGATTCTTTTCTCGCCCTGTCGCCGTTGTACATAGCACGAACCTGTGAAACGGTTACGTGTGATTCGTCAATAAACATAAGAAAGTCGTCAGGAAAATAATCAAGCAAAGTGTACGGTGCACTTCCAGGCTCTCTGCCACTAATTACTCTTGAGTAGTTTTCTATACCCTGACAAAAACCGATTTCCTGCAGCATTTCTACATCGTACATAGTGCGTTGTTCAATTCTTTGTGCTTCGATAAGCATATCACGTTCTTTAAAGAATTTGATGCGTTCTCTAAGCTCGTCAAGTATTGCAGCTATTGCAAGCTGCATTTTTTCTCCGGTTGTAACATAGTGCGAAGCCGGCATAATTACAACGTGATTTCTGTATCCAACAACCTCGCCTGTAACAACATTTACCTCGCTTATTCTCTCAACCTCATCGCCAAAAAATTCAATACGTATAGCCTGTTCGCCATTGTTTGCGGGGAAAATCTCGAGTACATCGCCGCGCACACGAAACTTATTTCTTATAAAGTTTATATCATTACGTTCGTACTGTATATCAACAAGACGTTTTATTATCTCATCTCTTCCCTTTTCCATACCGACTCTGACAGAAATCATCAGATTTTGATAGTCTTCAGGGTCGCCAAGACCATATATGCACGATACACTTGATACAATTATAACATCTTTTCTTTCAAAAAGCGCAAAGGTAGCAGAATGTCTTAGCTTATCTATTTCGTCATTGACTGACGCATCCTTTTCGATAAAGGTGTCCGACTGTGGTATATATGCCTCAGGCTGATAGTAGTCGTAATAGGACACAAAAAACTCTACTGCATTATTAGGAAAGAATTCCTTAAATTCACTGCAAAGCTGTGCAGCAAGAGTTTTATTGTGTGCAAGCACAAGTGTTGGCTTGTTTACTTTTGCAATGATATTAGCCATAGTAAAGGTTTTACCGGAGCCTGTTACGCCCATCAAGGTTTGATACTTTAGTCCTCTGTTTAATCCGTCTACTAATTTTTCAATCGCTTGAGGTTGGTCGCCTGTAGGCTTAAAATCTGCTACAAGTTCAAATTTTTCCAATATCATTGCCTCCCTTCAAAAGTACTAATAGGCTGCAGGATTATCTCCTGCAGCCCTTAATTGATGTCGCCAAGCTCATACATTAACATAGATAAAACTGCCATTCCTGCAGTTTCTGTACGTAAAATACGCTTACCTAATGAGACTAAAGGAATACCTCTGTTTTTAAGATATTCCGCCTCCTCGGGAGAAAACCCTCCCTCAGGACCAATCATATAGCCGATAGTCTTAGCAGGGGTTGAATTAAGCACAGGCTTTAGTCTTATATCCTCTGCGCTCTCGTACGGAACAAAGCATAAGTCTGATTTTTGCATTTCTTCCACAGCATCCCCAAAACTCATAACAGGAGAAATCTCAGGTATTATACCTCTTCCCGACTGCTTTGCTGCTTCGTCTGAAATCTTCTGCCAGCGTTCTACCTTTTTTGCAGCATCCTTACCGTCAAGCCTTACTACACATCTTGAAAGGGTACACGGTACAACACGAACAATTCCAAGCTCTGTTGTCTTTTGTATAATAAACTCCATTTTAGATGCCTTAGGCAATGCTTGATAAAGTGTAACTTTGATATTTGATTCAGTATCATTTTTAACTGAATTTATAACGTTACATTCAATATGCTTATCAGCTATCATCGAAATAGTTGCTGTATAGTCGGTGCCTGCGCTGTCGCAGACGATAATTTTATCGCCGATTGATAGTCTCAATACTCTTTTTATATGCAACACATCATCAGTATCAATTATAATTTTATTATCTACAATTTTATCTGGTGAAACAAAAAATTTTGGCATACTTACTCACCGCAATTCGTTTTTATATAGTTAAGAGTAAATTCTTCCATATTTTTAAGGTCATCTTCAGTCGGATTAAATACAACCCTAAATGGCTCGTCAGTTGTTTTTAAACGAAGATTTTTAAGGGTATTGTTAATTAGTATTGCACCTTCTCCGCTCCAGCCGTATGAGCCAAAAACTGCAAAATTTACATCCTTAGCAGTAATAACATCAAGAGATGTTACAATGTCCCATATTGGCTTTAAAGCATTTCTGTTGATAGTAGGTGTACCAAGCATTATCATATCAGAGCTGTGAAGAGCTTTTGTTACTTCTGCTCTATCAGCTTCAACCAAATCAAATATCTGGACATCAAGACCAGCACCTGATAGTACCTTGCAAGCAGTCTCTGCAAGCTTCTTTGTGTATCCGTAAGCAGAAACATAGAAAACAGTAGCCTTTTTAGGCTTATTGCATTTGGGCTCTGACCACTTTTGATACTTTTCAATTCCTTCTGCAATTAAGTCTTTTAAAACAGGTCCGTGGCTATTGCACACAAGTTGAATATCAAGACCATCTATTTTTTTTAGACCGTTTTGAACAAAAGAATTAAACGGCGATACTATGCAGTTATAGTAATGCTGCATTGCCTTTTCATAGTCTGCTTTATTCGTAATTTCACTGTCAATAATGCCATCGAAGCAGTAATGAGCACCTAATACATCGCATGAAAATAGTGCCTTTTCTTCTTCGCAATATGTCATCATAGTATCAGGCCAATGAAGATTTGGAGCAATATAAAATTTAAGTGTCAACCCACCAAGGTCAAGTACTTCGCCGTCTTTTGCCAAAAGTTCCTTAAAGGTCGTATTTGTAATATTTTTAAGATTTTTAAGTGCAGCGATTGTTCCAACAACTGTAACATCAGGATTAACCTTTAAAATCTTTTCTAATGCTCCTGTATGGTCAGGCTCTGTATGGTTGCAGATTATATAATCAATACTATCAAGAGATGTAACCTCTTCGATATTCTTTATATACTCATCATAAAGCTTGTCGTGAGCTGCCTCAATAAGAGCAGTTTTTTCGCCTTTTACTATATATGAATTATAGGTTGTACCAAACTCGGTATCCATAATAATATCGAATACTTTAAGGTTTGGGTCCTTTACACCAACATAATATATTTTATCTGTTAATTTAACCATAATGCGTTCCTCATTTCTTTTTGCATACAAATGCTGCCCAGTCAGCACTCCGTTTAATTTCGGTTATTTCAAAACCTGTATT
>JAZROS010000157.1:0-3041 GCA_045648825.1 Clostridia bacterium
GTGATTACACGCACGAGAGCAACAGCAGTTGCTATGGTGATATATTCGGGAGATAAAGGTGCTTTGTTTGCGAGAGTCATATATATTCCGCTGCCTTTGGGGGAATAGAAGCTTTTGCCAAGTCTGCCTCTGCCGCCTGTCTGTGTGTCGGCTGTAATAAGCTGTGGACTTGTTATATCAGGAGCTTTAGCGTAGTTGTTGGTAGAATCCACCGTATCCAGAACAGTTATTTTAATATCCCTGAGATTTTCGGGGAGCTGGCATCTGATTAAATGTTCATCAAGAGTGTTCATACCTTTTGCCTCACAGATATTTTTTATACTTGTTATAAAGTGCAAGAGAACGGGAGATTTCTGCCTTTGTCAGCTTGGAATAAACATAGCTTTTAAGCTCGCTTTTCTCGCTGGGCGTAAGTCCTCCTGAGATAAGGGATGCAATATATCCCATATTCAGCTTGGATATAATTGCAAGTCCGTCAGACATTTCCTTGTCGGAGGCTACTTTAGAAATCCGCTCATATGCGCTTGTTGCTTCATTAGCAATTTCAGGTGGCGGAGTGGGTTTTACTACCTCCTGGGGTGCAGGAGTTGCAATCGGTCGGTGTTCATCAACCTGCCAAGGTGTCGACGGAGTAGTAGACGGCTCGATAGTATTTTCTGCATCCATTTCTTCCATAAGGTCAATTACCGATGCTGCACTTTCGCTGTCTATTGCTGCAACAAATTCAAGCATACCCTTGTCGGCAAAAAGCTTACCTAACATAGCGAAAGCGCCAAAATTGTTGTTCTGGTCAATAATTGTTGCTAGCTCCCCTCTGCCGGAGGATTCAAGCCGCTGGCTGATTTTTGGCAGTATAACAAAACGCACAGCAAGAACGGCTGTAATAGCCAATAAAAGTATTACAGCTACAATTACGGTAAATGTTTTTATAACCTTTCTGCCTGTGTTTTTTTTCTTCATAGCAAAAAGCCTTTCTTAAATTCAGATATTAGAAAGTGCCTGATCCAAATCCTCTATTATGTCGGCAACATTTTCGATACCGACGGAGAGCCTGATAAGGTCTGCACCGATACCACCCTCAGCAAGCTGTTCATCGGTAAGCTGACGATGGGTTGTGCTTGCAGGGTGGAGTGCACAGGTGCGTGCATCTGCAACGTGTGTAACAATAGCCGCAAGCTTTAAGCTGTCAAGAACACGGATAGCCGCTTCTCTGCCTCCTTTGACACCAAAGGATACAACGCCTGATGTGCCGTCGGGGAGATATTTCGCTACCAAATCCTTGTATTTGCTGTCGGGAAGACCGGGGTAATTAACCCAGGAAACTCTGCTGTCGTTAGCAAGGAAGGTAGCAACCTTCAGTGCATTTTCCGAATGCTGCTTCATACGAAGATGAAGTGTTTCAAGTCCGAGATTTAAAAGAAAAGCATTCTGCGGAGCAGGTGATGAGCCTAAATCTCGCATAAGCTGAACACGAGCTTTTGTAATAAATGCACTGTTACCGAACTTCTCGGTATAGATAACGCCGTGATACGAATCGTCGGGAGTGGTAAATTCGGGGAATTTGCCGCTTGCCGCCCAGTCAAATATACCGCCGTCAACAATAACACCGCCAAGGCTTACTGCATGACCGTCCATATATTTTGAGGTAGAATGTATAACAATATCTGCACCGTGCTCTAAAGGTCTGCAAAGAACAGGTGTCGCAAAGGTGTTGTCTACGATAAGAGGTATGTTGTTTGAGTGTGCAAGTGTTGCAAACTTCTCTATATCAAGAACGGTAAGAGCGGGGTTTGCAATAGTTTCGCCGAAAACTGCCTTTGTTTCGGGTCTGATGTAGCTTTGAAGCTCCTCTAAGGGTGCGGCAGGGTTTACAAATGTTGTTTCGATACCCATTCTCTTTAAGGTTACACCCAAAAGATTAAGCGTACCGCCGTAAACTGCCGCCGAGCAGATAATATGATCGCCTGCAGAGCAGATGGTCATAACTGACATAAGGCTTGCAGCCTGTCCCGATGAAGTCATCATAGCACCTACGCCGCCCTCCAAAGCAGCAATCTTTTCTTCCACGAAGCCTACTGTGGGATTTGCAAGACGGGTATAGAAGTAACCGTTTGCCTCCAAATCAAAGAGCTTACCCATTGCATCACAACTGTCATATTTATATGTAGTACTTTGGTAAATAGGAAGGACTCTTGCCTCGCCGCTTTCGGGCTTGTAGCCTTCCTGAATACATTTAGTTTCTATCCTTGACATAAAACAATCATTCCTTTCGGTTTTGTATATTCTATTGTACAACTATTTTAAAAAAAAATCAACCCTATTAAATATAAAAATGTTGTCGCTCAAATTTACAAACTGTTCATAATTCATACACATTAAGGTAGAATTTCTGGTGTATAATGAGCGGGACAGGTAAAAAAGGAGGATAAGTCTGTGTTAAAAATAAAGGAACTACTATCAAAAATGGGGAAGAAGAAAATTATAATTATATTAGCTTTGGTTGCGGCGGTTATAGTTGCACTTTTTGCGTTTAAAGGCTGTAACGTGAAAAAGGCCTCGTCTACATCAAATGGTGAAATAGGTACAGATGTAGTGATGCGCGGAGATGTGTCGCTTACAATAACAGGAAGTGCGGCGGTTGAGCCGTACGAGAGGTACGAAATTATTGCCAAAGCTTCGGGAGATATTATATCCTGTCCCTATGAGGTGGGAGATATTGTTGAGGAAGGCACACTCCTTTATCAGTTTGATACCTCCGAAACAGACATCAGTATGCAAAAACAGAGGATTTCACTCGATAATAGCAAGAATAGCTATGAAAATGCTTTAAAGGACGCAGATAAACTGTACATAAAGGCAAAATCGTCAGGGATTATTTCCAACCTCGATATCAAAGTTGGCGATGACGTGAAAAACGGTACAAAGATTGCAGACATAAATAATACCGTTATATTAAAGGGTACACTTCCGTTTAACGAAGCTCAGGCATCGTCAATTTCGGTTGGCGACAGAGCATATGTTTCAAGCTCGGTGCATATGAG
>JAZROS010000158.1:0-1805 GCA_045648825.1 Clostridia bacterium
GACTTAAAGGACGAGATTGAAAGAGAGAGGAAAAAGCTTAAGGAAAGCAAGGCTCGCATTATGGAGGAGGCGCACAGGGAGGCAAAGATTATTGTTTCAGATGCAAAGGACGAGGCGAATAAGATAATACGCGAGCTTGAAAAAATGCGTATAGAGGGTGCAAAGAATATTGACTCAAGAACGGGCGAGCTTAAGTCTAAGCTTAAAAAGAAAGAGGATAGCATAGACAAAGCAATAAGCCGTGCAAGTAAGCCGAAAAAGACCTTCCGTGAGCCGCCTAAAAATCTTAAAGAGGGAGAGACTGTTAAGATTATAAGTGTCGGGGAAACAGCAACTGTCCTAAAAACACCGTCAAAGGATGATAAGACTGTCAGGGTTCAGGCGGGAATTATCAAGATGGACGTGCATATAACCGACCTTGAAAGAGTTACGGATAATACCACAAACGAGCTTGTACAAAAGTATGTGAAATCTACCGGTGCCTATATGTCTAAAACTAAAGATGCTACAACGGAGATTGACGTAAGAGGTCAGGAACTTTACGAGGCGATAAGGAATGTGGAAAAGTTTCTTGATGACTGTTATTTGGCAGGGGTGTCGCCTGTTTCGATTATTCACGGTAAGGGAACGGGTGTCTTAAGAAAGGGTATAGGTGATATGCTGAGAAAACACAAGAATGTTAAGGAATATCGCTTGGGTAGATACGGCGAGGGAGAAACGGGAGTAACGATTGTTGAATTAAGATAAAAAACTGACGAATGTTTATCATTCGTCAGTTTTTCCGTAGAAGAAGCCGTTAAGATGTAACTCCTCCTGAAATATCAAAAGCTCATCAGTTGTAATATCACACGCGTGGGATATTTTTACGAAAGTTTCCATTGATGGAAGCTTTCTTCCCTTTTCGTAGTCTATTACGTCTATCGGGTCTACACCTATAAGCGAGGCGAGCTCGGCAGGGGAAAGGCCTGCTTTTTCACGGTATAATTTCAGTTTTCTTGGTATTTGCTCCATAGTAACTACCTCCAAGGTAAAGTAAGAGGATATACATTTAATGTATATCCTCATAGATGCATTATTCAGATACGAAAGGAAGAAGTGCAATCTGTCTTGCGCGCTTAATAGCTACTGTAAGCTGACGCTGATGCTTTGCACAGTTTCCGCTGATACGTCTGGGGACAATCTTGCCACGCTCAGAAATGTATCTGCGAAGCTTTGCTGTATCCTTGTAGTCGATATGCTCAACCTTATCTACACAGAACATACACACCTTTTTCTTAGCACGGCGTGCCTTCTGCGGTCTGTTTTCTCTCTCAGGCATTTTTCTTACCTCCTATCAAATTTTAAGTCAATTCCCTTATGGGAAATCAAGTCAATGTGTGATTAAAACGGCAAATCGTCTTCAGAACCGTCCATTGCAGAAAAGCCCATAGCCTCAAACTCGTCAAAAGTGGGGGCTGTGCCCTGCGGTGCGCTCGGCTGTGCAGGACGCTGGAAACTGCTCGGCTGCTGATAAGCAGACTGTGCTCCCTGAGTATTTGTCTCGCTCTTTGAACCGGTAAAGTACGCATCTTCAACTACAACTTCAGTAACGTACTGTCTTCTGCCGTCTTTATCGTCATAGGTTCTTGACTGCAATCTTCCCGATACGGCAATCATGCTGCCCCTCTGGAAATATTTGCAGATGAACTCTGCCAGTCTGCTCCAGGCAACGCAGTTGATAAAATCAGCCTGCTGCTGTCCTTCTTTGGCAAAACGTCTGTCAACTGCAAGCGAAAAGCTTACAACAGGTGTGCCTTGCTGGCTCT
>JAZROS010000159.1:0-4745 GCA_045648825.1 Clostridia bacterium
TACATTGCAATAAATGCCGGAATTGCCTGCGGTGCAGAGGTTATCCTTATTCCTGAGAGAGAGTACAGCTTTGATGAAGATGTTTTAAGACCTATTCTTGAGGGCAAATCCCGCGGCAGACGACAGAGTATTGTTATTGTAGCTGAGGGTGTCAAGGGAATGGGTGTCATAGAGATGGCAAAGAAAATTGAGGAAAAAACAGGTATTGAATCACGTGCTACCATTCTCGGACACACGCAGCGCGGAGGATCTCCGTCTGCAAGAGACCGTGTGATTGCGAGTGAAATGGGCGTAAAAGCTGTTGAGCTTTTGTTACAGGGTAAGTCTAATCGAATTGTTTGTGTGCAGAACAATAAAATAATCGATATAGATATTGAAGACGGTCTGGCAATGAAAAAGGAAATTCCTGACGAACTGATTGACGTTTGCAGGAAACTAGCCACCTGATATTACTCCGGGGTTGCGTTCATATAGCGTAACCCTGTTTCTATGTCAAAGAATTAACAAAGAAGGGATTTCACTATGAGAAAGACAAAAATAATATGTACTATGGGACCTGCTGCCGATAACGATAATGTACTTCGTAACCTGATGCTTGCAGGTATGGATGTTGCAAGAATTAACTTTTCGCACGGTACACACGAGCAGGCAAAAAGATATATGGACAGAATAAAAAAAATCCGTGAAGAGCTTGATATTCCTGTTGCAATAATGCTCGATACAAAAGGTCCTGAAATAAGGCTAAAGAAATTTAAAGACGGAAAGGCAGTTTTAAAAGAAGGGGATAAGTTCACGCTTTATACAGAAGATGTGGAAGGTGATAGCTCGGGAGTTTCCATAACCTACAAAGACTTACCAAAGGATATTAAAGCGGGCACAAAGCTTCTGATTGATGACGGACTTATCGAAATTGAGGCTCTTAGCGTAAAGTCTGACAGGATAATCTGTGAAGTAAAAAGTGGCGGCGAGGTTTCCGACTCTAAGGGAGTTAATGTCCCGAATGTGTCGCTGTCAATGCCGTATATGAGCCAAAAGGATATTGACGATATTATATTCGGTATTAAAGAGGACGTTGATTTTATTGCCGCCAGCTTTGTCAGAACTGCAGAAGATGTTCTTAAAATCCGAGCTCTTTTAGAGGAAAACGGAGCAAGCGACATCAGAATTATATCTAAAATAGAAAACAGCGAGGGCGTTAATAATATTGACGATATAATAAAAGTTTCAAACGGAATAATGGTTGCCAGAGGCGATATGGGTGTAGAAATTCCGCTTGAGGTTCTCCCTGTTATGCAGAAAAAGATAATCAAGAAAACCTACCGTGCAGGCAAGGTTGTAATAACCGCTACACAGATGCTTGACTCTATGATAAGAAACCCAAGACCTACACGTGCAGAAACCACCGACGTTGCAAATGCTATTTATGACGGCACAAGTGCTATTATGCTTTCTGGCGAAACTGCAATCGGACGTTATCCGGTTGAAACTGTAAAAACAATGGCGACTATTGCAGAGCGTACAGAACGGGATATTGATTATATTAAAAGACTTAATAACATTTCTGTCGATATATCAAACACAGATGTTACAAATGCACTTTCGCACGCAACCTGCACTACTGCACACGACCTTGGTGCAACTGCAATTATAGCTCTTACCTACGGCGGAACAACTGCACATATGATTTCCAAATTCCGTCCCCAGTGTCCGATTATTGCTCCAACAATAAACAAAAAAGCACGCAGACAGCTTAATCTCTCGTGGGGAGTTATACCTGTTATGAGTGAAATGAGAAGTAACTCTGACGAGCTTTTTGAACACGCAGTAGAGTGTGCACAGAAAACCCACGTAGTCAAAAATGGCGACCTTGTAGTAATCACAGGCGGAGCACCCATAGGAGTCAGCGGTACAACCAATATTATGAAGGTACATCTTGTAGGTGATATTTTGGTTCGTGGTGAGGGTGTAACCAAGCTGCACAGAACTGCAAAGGTTTGCGTTGCAGACAGTGTAGAAGACCTTAAAAAGAATTTTGAAGACGGTGCAATAGTTGTAAACCGTACAACCACACCTGATATGGTAATGTATCTTAAAAAGGCAGCGGGAATTATAACCGAGGAAAAGGGTACAACCTGCTATGCTGCAATTATCGGACTCGCCCTTGATATTCCCGTAATTACAGGCGCAAAGGGTGCGATGGATATTCTTAAGACAGGAACAGTAGTTACTGTTGATGCGGCACAGGCCTTTGTATATGGCGGCTTGATGCAGGAGCATCAAACTGAGAAGGAGTAATCAAAATATGACTACCACAACTCTATTAGAAGTACGTTATGCAGAAACGGATATGATGGGTATTATGCACCATTCGAGATACTATCCGTGGTTTGAGGTTGCCCGTACCGAGTTTATAAAACAGGTGGGGATGAGCTATTCGGAAATGGAAAAGATGGGTGTAATGATTCCGCTTACCGAAACTGAGGCTAAATATATAAGCGGTCTTAGATATGAAGAAAAAGCGGAGGTCAGTTGTACACTTTTTGAGCTTAGTGCTGCTCGTTGCGGATTTAAGTATGTTGTTAAACGTCTTTCCGACGGAAAAATCACAACTACAGGTATTACCCGCCACGGCTTTGTCGATAGCGAGTTTAAGGCGATTAACCTTAAGAAAAAGTTTCCCGAAATGTACAAAAGATTTGAAAGTCTTTTGGAAAATTAAGGCGGTGAGGTTATGAAGATTGTAATGCTTGATGTTAAAACCCTTGGCGATGATATAGGGTTTGGCGAGCTTGAGGCACTGGGCGAGGTGGTTGTCTATGGCAATACTGCCGCTTGTGATGTGGAGGATAGAATTGCCGACTGTGATGTGGTTGTGTTAAATAAAATAAAGCTTAACAGTACCAATCTTTCAAACGCGAAAAATCTCAAGCTTATATGTGTTACTGCAACGGGCTATGATAACATTGACGTAGAATACTGTAAAAATCATAATATAGCTGTCTGTAATGTTGTAGGATATTCCACCGATTCTGTTGCACAGCTTACAGTAGCACTTGCGCTTGAGCTGGTGATGCGACTGCCAACCTATACAAGCTTTGTAAGGAATGGCTCTTATACCGAAAGCGGCATTGCAAATCGCTTGGAGCCTTGCTTTTATGAGCTTTCGGGCAAAACGTGGGGCATAGTCGGAATGGGCAATATCGGCAAAAAGGTCGCTAAAATTGCCGAGGCGTTTGGATGTGAGGTCATATGCACAAAACGTACATATGAGGACGGAATAAAGATAGTAGAGCTTCCCGAGCTTATGAAAAAATCGGATGTCATATCGGTGCATTTGCCGCTTTCTGACTCTACAAGAGGAATAATAAGCCGTGATATGCTGGCTCTTATGAAGAAAGATGCTGTAATTGTAAATGTCGCACGAGGAGCTGTAATAGACGAAACCGCCCTTGCCGAAGCGGTAGAGAAAAACAAAATTTATGCGGCGAGCGATGTTTATTCGATAGAGCCTTTCGGCAAAGACCACCCGTTTTATGAGATTATGGACAGAGAAAATTTTGTTCTTACACCCCATATGGCATGGGGAGCATATGAGGCAAGAAAACGTGTTATTACCGAAATTGCAGAAAATATTACTGCATTTACAAACGGTGAGATTAGAAACAGAGTAGATAAATTAAGACCTGCACAATAGTGCAGGTCTTTTTGGCTTATTCTATAATTGCGTTGTATCCGTTTTTCTCTAATGCACGAAGTACCTTTTCGCCGTGCTCCTTGCCTCCTACGTCGCAGGCAATATGGATTATAACTTCATTCGGGTTAAGGCTTGCATCAAAACGGTCATACTGTACCATTACGATGTTTGCATTAGCTTTGGATAAAATCTGTGAAAGCTGTACAAGACTACCCGGCTTGTCGGTAAGAGTTGTCTTGAACTTGAGCTTTCTCTGTCTTGCGGCAAGACCGATTTCAATAATCTTATGAACAAAGCTAACGTCAATGTTACCGCCTGACATAAGGCATACCACCCTTTTGCCCTCGGCATCAATTTTTCCGTTTAATACTGCTGCTAAAGGTGTTGCACCGGCAGGCTCTACTATCTGCTTTGTACGTTCCATCAAAAGAAGAATTGCGGCAGAAATTTCTGCATCACTTACGGTTACTACGTCATCTGCGTATTTTTGTATCAGTTCAAGTGTAAGGTCTCCGGGGGTTTTAACTGCTATACCGTCTGCTATAGTAGAAACAGAGTCGAGCGAAACAGTCTTCTTTTCGTGGAAGGAACGTGCGATTGCGTCAGCACCCTCTGCCTGAACACCTATAACCTTAACTCTCGGATTAACCTGCTTTACACAAGCGGCAACACCTGCCAAAAGACCGCCGCCACCTGCGGGAACAACAATAATATCAACTGTGGGTAAATCCTGCAGAATTTCAAAACCGATAGTACCCTGACCGGCAATAACCTCAGGGTCATTAAAGGGGTGTAGGAAGGTGGCACCTTCGCTCTCGCATATTTCAAGAGCCTTGTTGTATGCGTCATCATAGCAATCACCGCATAAAACAACCTTAGCGCCGTAGCCCTCTGTTGCCTGCACCTTTGCGATAGGAGCAGCCTTAGGCATTACGATTGTAGCAGGAATATTATGTACATGTGCAGCATACGCAACGCCTTGTGCGTGATTTCCTGCCGATGATGCAACCACAGACTTTACCTCGCCTCTTTCAGCTAAAGCTGCAATCTT
>JAZROS010000160.1:0-5211 GCA_045648825.1 Clostridia bacterium
ACAGATGTTGCCTACAGGCGGTGTTGACGTTGATAACGTTGCCCAGTGGATTAAGGCAGGCGCTGTTGCAGTAGGTGCAGGCTCATCACTTACAGCCGGAGCTAAGACAGGCGACTATGCAGACATCACCAAAAAAGCAAAGGCATTCATCGAGAACATCAAGGCTGCAAGAGCAAAATAATTTACATAAAGAGAGGTAATAATAATGGGTAAAATAGTAACAATGGGAGAAATTATGCTCCGTCTTTCCACTCCCGGAAACGAGAAGTTCCTTCAGGCAGACGAGTTTGACGTATGCTACGGCGGCGGCGAGGCAAATGTTGCTGTATCATTAGCTAACTATGGTCATAGTGCAGAATTTGTAACCAAGGTTCCCAAAAATCCTATCGGCGAGTGTGCAGTTGCGGCACTTCGCAAGATGGGCGTTGAGACAAAGAATATCGCAAAGGGTGGCGAAAGACTCGGTATATACTTCCTTGAAACAGGTGCAGCTATGAGAGCGTCAAACGTTGTATATGACCGTGCTCATTCTTCAATTTCAACTGCAGTAGCCGAGGATTTTGATTTTGATGCTATCTTTGAGGGTGCAGACTGGTCCTACTTTACAGGAATTACTCCGGCTGTATCCGATGCTGCTGCAGAGCTTACAGAGGCGGCTTTAAAGGCAGCTAAGTCTAAGGGTGTAAAGGTATCCTGCGACCTTAACTTCCGCAAAAAGCTCTGGTCAAGCGAAAAGGCTCAAAAGGTTATGACAAATCTTATGCAGTATGTTGACGTATGTATCGGCAACGAGGAGGACGCAGAAAAGGTTCTCGGCTTCAAACCCGGCAACACTGACGTTACAAGCGGTGAGCTTGAGCTTGCAGGCTACAAGGATATATTCGAGCAGATGGTTGCTAAATTTAACTTTGAATACGTTATCTCATCACTTCGCGTAAGCCATAGTGCATCAGATAACGGCTGGTCTGCTTGCATCTATTCAAGAGATACCAAAGAATTCTATCACTCAAGAGAATACAGAATAAGCCCTATCGTAGACAGAGTAGGCGGTGGCGACAGCTTTGCCGGCGGTACTATCTGCGGTTTTATGGACGGAAAAGACTTCAAGTCAGCGCTTGAGTTCGGCGTGGCTGCATCAGCCCTCAAGCATACTATCCCCGGCGACTTCAATATGGTATCAAGAGCCGATGTAGACAATCTTGTTGGCGGCGACGGCTCGGGCAGAGTTCAGAGATAATTTATAAATATCGACGTTTTTTAGGGGAGGTTATGTTCCGGCGGCGCGGCGGTTTTGTCGTTGTGCCTAGGAAAAGCCTCCCTGTTTAGTTTCTTTTATGAAAGGAGCTTATAATAATGAGCAGCAAAATCCTTATAGTTGATGATGAGAGCAATATTGTGGAGCTTATAAGACTTTATCTGGAAAAGGACGGTTTTGATACTGTTATTGCCAGAGGCGGCAGCGAAGCACTCACTAAGTTTAAGTCGGAAAATCCCGATTTGATTATACTTGACATTATGATACCTGAGCCTGACGGCTGGCAGGTCTGTCGCGATATCCGCCGTAGCTCTAATGTGCCTATTATTATGCTAACTGCCAAGTCCGAAACCTTTGATAAGGTTTTGGGACTTGAGCTTGGTGCAGATGACTACCTCACAAAGCCGTTTGAGGCAAAGGAATTAGTGGCTCGTGTAAAGGCAGTTTTAAGACGCTCTGACACAAAAGAGCCTGACAAAAAGCTTATTGAATTTGAAAACCTCTCTGTTAATATAGAAAACTATGAGCTTATCATAAATGGTAACCTAACAGATGTTCCACCCAAGGAGCTTGAACTTCTGTATTTCTTGGCATCAAATCCCAACCGAGTATACACAAGAGAACAGCTTTTAGAGGAAGTGTGGGGATTTGACTATTTTGGTGATTCCCGAACTGTCGATGTTCATATAAAGCGTCTACGCGAAAAGTTAGAGGGTGTAGAGGGCAACTGGCAGCTTAAAACAGTATGGGGTGTAGGCTACAAATTTGAGGTGAGATAAGAAAGTGTTTAAGTCGATTTTTGCAAGACTTTTATGGTCTTATACCGTAATCGTTCTTCTGGTATCTCTTGTTATGTTCGGCTCAATGTCGGGACTCTATCTCTATCATATCGGAATCGACCAGTACAATTCAGCAAAAAAGGCGGCATCAAGCATTGAACATATGACAATACTTTTGAGCAGCGATATAAACGATTTCCGTGTAAGAAATATATACAATACATCGTTGGTATCGTGGTCGGAAATAGTCGGCTCGGATATAACGGTGATAGATGCCAAAGGCGAGGTTTATGCATCAACCTCCGACATCAAAAAAGTACCCCGTGAAATGATTTCCGAGGTTTTATCCGGCGATGATATGCGCCGTTACACACGTTTCGGCAGTTATTACGATAATATAATCCATACAGTAGGCTTGCCTATTAAGTATAACGGCTCAATAATCGGCGGTATCTTCTTTAATACAACCCTTGACGAGATTTTTGCTATTTTAGGAAATTTTGCAAAGATATTTTTATTTTCATTTTTAATATCAATTACCTTTGCAACTATTCTTTCGTATATACACTCACGAAAACTCTCAAAACCGTTTGAGAATATAAACTCGGCTGTTCTTGCCATTGCATCGGGTAATTTCAGCAAACGTCTTGATGTAACATCAGCAGACGAGAGAGGTCAGCTTGCGTCAAGCTTCAATTATATGGCAGAGTCATTAGAGCAGCTTGATAAAATGCGTGAAAGCTTTATTTCCGATGTATCACACGAGCTAAGAACTCCTATGACCTCGATTTCGGGCTTTGTAAGCGGTATTTTGGACGGCACTATCCCGCCTGAAAAACACAGAGAATACTTGGGTATCGTTCTTGAAGAAAGCAAGAGATTATCCCGTATGACCTCCGATATGCTCGAAATGTCAAAAATGAGTTCCTCAGAATACAAGCTTGATATGAAGAAGTTTGATATTTGTGAGGTGGTACGTCTTGCAATTATAAATTTAGAGAACAAAATTGAAGACAAGTCCCTTGAGCTTGATATTGACTTTGCCCACGAGCAGATAAATGTTCTTGCCGATAAGGACTCAATACTAAGAGTAGTGATAAACCTTCTTGATAATGCCATCAAATTCAGCTACGAAAACACCAAAATCACCGTTTCTGTCTGGTGCGATGTTTCCTCTGCTTATGTAAGAGTAGGAAACTTCGGCGCAGGAATTGAGCAAAAGGATTTGGAGCATATTTTCGACAGATTTTATAAAACGGACAGGTCAAGGGGCAGGGATAAGACGGGCGCAGGCTTGGGGCTTTCTATGGCGAAGAATATTATGAAGCTTCACAACAGTCGCATCTGGGCTGAAAGCACATCGGCAAAAGAGGGCAGCGACGTGAAATATACCATTTTCACCTTTAAACTTGAGCTTGCATAAGAAAGGAAAAACTATGATAATAATTGCACACGCAAGTAAAAACTGGGGCATTGGCAAAAACAACGACCTTATGTTTAAATTACCTCAGGATATGAAATTTTTCCGTGAAACCACATCAGGCGGTGTGGTTATTATGGGAAGAAAAACTTTGGAAAGCTTTCCAAACAAAAAACCGCTCCCGAACAGAGTAAATATCGTAATCACCAAGAATACCGATTTTGCACCCGAGGGGGTAATTATTGCACATTCTGCCGAGGAGGCTGCAAAAATTGCAGAAGAGTACACAGACAGAAAAGTATTTGTAATCGGCGGTGCAATGATTTATGATTTGATGCTCTCCTACTCTGATACGGCACTTATAACAAAGGTTTTTTCAGATAGCGATGCAGATACCTTTATACACAACTTTGATGCCGATTCGGATTGGGAAATAGCGTCAGAAAGTGATGATATAGTTGACAACGGTTACACAATACGTTTTTGTGAATACCGCAGAAAATAAATTCATATTACGCTATTAAGGAAAGAAGGGTTTTAAGTTATGAATATGGATTTTATTGTCAAACTACCGATACCGCAGGATGTTAAGGCACAGTATCCCTTAACAGACGAACTGGCTAAAGTAGTTGAAGAAAGAAATAAGGAGATTACAGATGTCTTTACAGGCAAATCCGACAAGTTTGTGCTTGTTATAGGTCCGTGCTCTGCCGATAGCGACGACAGCGTGCTTGATTATATAGGCAGGCTCCGCACGGTTTCTGACAAGGTTAAGGACAAAATCTTAATCGTACCGAGAATTTACACCAACAAGCCCCGTACCACAGGCGACGGCTACAAGGGTATGCTGCATCAGCCCGACCCCAACGAGAAGCCTGATATGCTAAAGGGTATTGTTGCTATAAGACATCTGCATATGCAGGCACTTAAAGACACAGGCTTTACTTGTGCTGACGAGATGCTCTATCCCGAAAACCACAGATACCTAAACGACATTTTAGGCTATGTTGCAATAGGTGCACGTTCTGCTGAAAATCAGCAGCACCGCCTGACTGCCAGCGGTCTTAAAATCCCCGTTGGTATGAAAAACCCCACCAGCGGCGACCTTTCGGTTATGATGAATTCCATCACTGCAGCTCAACATTCACATACCTTTATCTATCGTGGCTGGGAGGCTCACTCACACGGCAATCCGACCGCCCACGCAATTTTAAGAGGTTATGTTAACAAGCACGGTCAGTCCTTGCCTAACTATCATTACGAAGACCTTTTACACCTGCACGAGCTTTACTCCTCATCAGGTCTTGTAAATCCCGCGGTTGTAATAGACACCAACCACGCAAATTCAGGCAAGAAACCGCTTGAGCAGCCGAGAATTGCAAAAGAGGTACTTCACAGTATGCGTCATAACAGAGACATTCATAAGATGGTTAAGGGTCTTATGATTGAAAGCTATATTGAAGACGGCGCACAGAAGATTGGCGAGTGTGTTTACGGAAAGTCAATCACCGACCCGTGTATTGGTTGGGAAAAGACAGAAAAGCTTATTCTTGAAATGGCAGATTTACTTTAACAAAAGAATATGCCGAGCTTTAAAAGCTCGGCATATTTTCTTATTCTTCTAAAAGACGATATGTCCAGATTTGTAATCTGAGTCTGTCAGAAAGGTACTTATCCTCAAAAGTCAAATCTTCTATCCATCTGCCGTTAAGACTGTCATCTCTCAAATCCGGCAATCTGTCAAGGTTTGGAAGCTG
>JAZROS010000161.1:0-2720 GCA_045648825.1 Clostridia bacterium
CTTTTATCCATTGTTATATCACCTCGTTATACCCAGATTGTTGAGAATAGTATCTTGTTTTGTAAACATAATCCTTTCACCCTCCTCGTCGTCTACGTGGTCGTAGCCGAGAAGATGCAGCATAGAATGTACCGTCAAAAAGGCAATTTCTCTTAAAAAGCTGTGTCCGTACTCCTCTGCCTGCTTTTTTGCACGTTCTGCCGAAATTACAATATCACCGAGGAGAAGATATTCTCCGTCATAGTCTGCATTTATGATATCTCCGTTTTCGTCAAAATCACACATTGGGAAGGATAAAACGTCGGTAGGAGCGTCTATATTACGTTCCGAGAGGTTAATCTCCTGTATGCGTTCATCATCGACGTAAGTAAGGCTTATTTCTGCATCAAATTCGCACCCCTCAAAGCCCAATGTGTAGCTTATGCATTTCTCTACCGCATTTTTAATCTCTGCGGTTATTTCTTCTTTCTCCTGTTCGTTCTCTGTGAGCAGTCTTATCATTTTTCTTCCGTTTCTCCTGTTCGTTATCGTATTTTTCGTATGCTTTAATAATCTTTTGTACAAGTGGATGACGTACAACGTCCTTTTCTGTAAGTATGGAAAAGCTTATGTCCTCGACACCCTTTAAGACGCGCATTGCCTCTTTAAGTCCCGATGCCTTACCGCCTGGTAGGTCTATCTGCGTAATATCACCCGTAACTACGGCTTTTGAGCCAAAGCCTATTCTGGTTAAAAACATCTTCATCTGCTCGGGTGTGGTATTTTGTGCCTCGTCCAAGATTATAAAGGCGTTGTCGAGTGTTCGTCCCCTCATATATGCAAGCGGTGCAACCTCAATCATACCTTTTTCCTGATACTTTGCAAAAAGCTCTGCACCAAGCATTTCAAACATTCCGTCATAAAGAGGTCTTAAATATGGGTCAACCTTGTTCTGCAAATCACCGGGGAGGAAGCCTAATTTCTCGCCCGCCTCAACTGCAGGCCTTGTAAGGATTATTCGTGCAACCTCCTTGTTACGAAGTGCCGTAACGGCTCTTGCAACAGCTAAGTAGGTCTTACCCGTTCCTGCAGGACCTATTCCGAATACAATGGTGTTTTCACGCATTGACTCTACATATTTCTTCTGACCGAGTGTTTTGGTCTTTATGGGATTACCTCTCTGGTTAACCGCTATACAGTCATCGCCCAAAAGCTTTAAGTCAAAACCGCCGTTTTCCTGTACCATAGTTACTGCATAGAGAATTTTCTGCTCGTCAATCCTCTCGCCGCGGTCTATTATCTGCAACAAAATGGCTAAAACCTCGTCAGCCTTGTCTACATCATCCTCCGAGCCGGTGAGTTTTATTGTCCCGTCCCGTCCTGTCAGCTTGACGTTAAGGCTCTTTTCCAGAAGCTTCACATTTGCGTCAAAGCTTCCGAAAAGTGCCGAAAGGTCGGAGCCTTCGGGTATTTCAATTTGTCTCGTCATTCTTTAGTTCCTCCGTCTGCCACAATTCAATCGGTGTCCTAACACCTATATTTTCTCTGAAGGTCATAGCAAGTGTTACTTTAATGCTATCCTCAGTTATCTGTTCTACTACCATTCTCTCGTCCGTTTTGCTTGACCCGTGAGCGATGGTTTTTGCGATTTTCTCATACATTGCCTCACGCGCCTCGTCTGCCGCAAGCTCAGATGGAATTTGCTCTTTGTAGCTTGTTGTTTCGGTATAGCGGTATTTGCATATACCTATTGGCTTTATATCGGTTTCGGTGCGGTATTCGTCAAAGGGCACTTTTGTTCTCCCGAGCGGAAATTCCAGTGAGAACAGCCTTAACGTGTATAACGTATAGCTGTCGCCCGTATCCTTAGTATATGTTTTATATAAGGGTACAATACGGCTGTCGGTATGTACCGTTTCGGCATAGACCTTGCCCTCTGCCCTTGTTGTGTACGGGGGATAGAGAATGCCGCCTGGCATTGCGCCTGATATAATTATATCCCCTGCCGAAACTCTGTCGCCTTTAGTTAGCATAGCCCGACCGTTTTTTGCAGATACGGATAATATTATTCCGTCCCTTGCGGCGCTTATATTGCAGTGGGAATTGTCAAAATCCATATCGGGTGGTGGGACTCCTACCGAAACCTCAACTCTCGCAAGAGTGCCGTCTAAGTAAACCCATGCCCAGTTTACGCCGTCTATATTGTAAATAATGCTGTCCCTTAATGTGTTACCGTCGGGAAGTGAGCTTTTTAAAACTCCCTTGTAAAGTCCCTGCTCTTCAAGGATTGTCATAACCTCAGCGGCAGTATCCTCATCGCAACCATTCACCTCAATGTCCCACACATACAAAGAGGACAAGAAAAACAGCACGGTAACAAGAGTTAAAGAAAACATCAAAAACCAGCCGCAGTTTTTAAGATAGCTCTCGTAAAAGCTTATTTCCTTTTCACATTCTATAGCTATGGCGTTTTTCCTTGCAAGCTCCGAAATTCGCTTAAAATCACCTTTTGATACATATGCACGTGTTGCTGTAACATTCCAGATATGTACGTTGTTTTCGCTTAATATATTAAGGAGCTTTGCACCCTCGCCGTCCAATATATTTATTATAACATATCCTTTTAAAAAATAAAAGATTTTTAGCAAAAACATTCTAAATTTTCCTCAACTTTCCATTTATGCAAAGGAAACCGACTTTATTTTGCCCTGCACAACTACAACTCCGTCCTGCATATAGCT
>JAZROS010000162.1:0-3009 GCA_045648825.1 Clostridia bacterium
GTTTCCTGATAAAGAAGACGCTTAACGATACGTCCCTTCAAAAGATGCTCCTCAACGATTTCCTTAACGTCTGAAACCTCAACTCTGCTGTAGAAGCAGCCTTCGGGGTAGACAATCATAACAGGACCAAGTGCACAAAGACCAAAGCAACCTGTTTTGATAACCTTAATTTCCTTTTCAAGTCCGTTTGCAGCGAGCTGCGCTTCCATCTCTTTGATGATGGCATCACAACCTGAAGAAGTACATCCTGTACCGCCGCAGCAAAGGACGTGAGCTCTTACCATATCCATTGTAAATGCTGTCCTTTCTTTAATATATTATATTATTCGGCTGCGCCGATAGTGTACTCGGTAACAACCTGCTTGTTTACAATGTGCTCTGCCACAACTCTGGCAACCTTCTCAGGAGACATCTTTACATAAGTAACCTTCTCCTGACCGGGAAGTGTAATTTCAACAATCGGCTCTAAACGGCAAACACCAATACAACCGGTCTGAGCAACAGTAACATTTGCCAGATTACGCTTTGCAATCTCCTCTACAAAAGCACTCATTACAGGACGAGCACCTGCAGCAATACCGCAAGTAGCCATTCCTACTACTACTCTTACTGCGTCGTCTTCCTCTTTACGCATTGTGAGATTACCAATCGTTCTGTTTCTGATTTCCTGCAATTCAGCAAGACTCTTCATTCTTAATCATTCCTTTCCGCCTGTTTTATTGAGCGAATTTTCATTTTCCTTAAGGTACTCCAAAAGCCAGACCATAACCTCGTGCTCCGCAAACGATACGCCACCGAGGATTTCTTTTACCTCTCTGGTATCCAGCTTAAACTCTGTACCGTTTACCTTGTGAACATAGAGAAAATCCGTTTTCTCATTCATTATTATAAGCTGATGCATAGTTGACGCAATATCCCCAAGCGGCTGACGGTCGATATGAGAATGTCCGAACTTCGCAGTTATGCGAGTTCCCTTTCCTAATTTCGACTCAATTTCAAGTCCTCCGCCCGTAAGCTCTGCTGCAAGCTTGAAAAGCGGTATACCAAGTCCGACACGGCGGGTTTTTCTTCCCGTAGTAAACGGGTCAACCACATTTTTTACCATTTCCTCCGACATTCCGCATCCGTCATCGGTAATGGTAATGGTAAGTGTGTCCGCCTCTGTGTCCTCTACTATTTCCACCTCTATGAGCTCAGCATTTGCTGCGATGGAATTTTGCACTATGTCAAGAATATTGAGCGACAGCTCTTCCATATCAATACTTTGCTAATATATCGCCGATTTCGCCCTTGTTAAGACGACCGTAAACATCTTCATTGATGGTTACAACCGGTGCAAGACCACAAGCGCCTACGCAACGTGTAGCCTCCAAAGAGAACTTGCCGTCGGGTGTGCACTCGCCAACATCAATTTTTAAAATTTCCTTAATTTCCTCGAGAATATCGCCCGAGCCTTTAACGTAGCAGGCTGTACCAAGGCAAACACCAATCTGATACTCACCCTTCGGATTAAGAGAGAACTGTGTGTAGAAGGTTACAATACCATAAATTTCTGCAAGGGGCACATCGAGTCCCTCTGCAATCATTGTCTGAACCTCAATGGGAAGATAGCCGTAAATCTCCTGCGCCTTATGAAGTACAGGAATTGCTGCACCCTTCTGACCCTTGTGTTCGGCAATAACCTCCATCAGTTTTGCCTCCTGCTCCTTTGTGCCTTTAAATGGCAATGTTGCAGTTTTTTCCATTGATAGACCTCCTGTCATTACTTATGTATTTTAATACATAACTATATCCAATTCATTATAACATCTTTTTTGTTAAATTTCTATCATTTTTTAAAAACAAATAAAATTAGTCATATTTGCACAAAAAATCAACAAATGATTGTGCGTTTTTGTGCTTTAATTCGACATAATACTCCCTTTCGGAAATATTCTCCAGATAATGAGCATCAGAATTTGTAAGTATATGAAAATCACGGTAGTCGCCTGACATTTGCGAACGGTTTTTCTTGGTAATTTCAAGGGTGGAAACACTAAGGTCAGGCGGAAGAAAACCAAGGTTTGACAGCACAGAATAACTTGTGCGGTCGATGTGTGCGGGAACTGCCGCTCCGCCATACTTTTTAGTAAGTTCCACAACCTCATAAATATCAAGCCCCGACGCACTTACCAGTAAATTTTCCTCCTCACCGATGACCTCGTCAAGCTCGTTCATATAAAACTGCCTGCCGAATATTTCGGGACGGTTTTTTATTGGAGTCATACTTTCTTTTACAGCCTTTTCCATTTGATATGCCTGCTCAAGAGTCGGAAAATAACACACAATATGTACCTCCTCCGAGGTTTCCACCTCCATACCAGGTATGACAAGCAGATTATCCCCTGCCGCCGCCATAACCGCCGCCACATTACCGCAGGTGTTATGGTCGGTTACCGCAATCATATCAAGGCCCTTGATGATTGACATATTAACGATATTGTTAGGTGTCATATCATTATCACCGCAAGGGGAAAGTGCCGAATGAATATGCAAATCGTAGTAAAGCTCTATACTCTTCGCCCCCTATATACCGAGTTTACTTAGCTCTGATGCAACCTCGTATGCAGATTTTTCGGTAGAAAGAATTGGCACGCCCTCGGTATCAGCTTTCTTTTTAGCAGTATCGTCCGGTTCCTGACCGTCGCAAAGTATCACGCAAGCACCCTCTACAAGCACCGAAACAGCAACTATGTTTACATTGGTCTGTATGGTTATCCATATGTTATTTTCTTTAAGACTGCTCATCGCAAGGCTTAAAAGGTCGCCTATGTAACAGCCTGAAACCTCTTTGTCAACCCCTGCTGCACCCGCTGAAACTTTTAAATTCAGCGCATCAATTATGTCTTTAACCTTCATCCTGTTCGCTCCTTTCCTCTTTGAGCCGCTCATACTTCTCCTTAAAATCAAGCATTCTTTCCTTAAGCCTGAATACGCAATCATCAGGGTTTGCATAACCCTTAACCACAT